>CAYQMB010000017.1:0-38934 GCA_964418565.1 uncultured Bacteroidales bacterium
CCCCAATCACCGCATCAGCCAGGTTTTTGCCACACCTGCCGGGTCTCCACGCATCAAAGGAATGGGTTTGTTTTGGAATATACCTTTTAGGCATGCAGACCTGGCAGGTTGCTTTACAAAGCGGTGTTGGCTGTCCCGTTAGGGACAATATGTCGGTAAAACGGGAAGTGACCAGAAAACAGTTCGCTTTTGGCATGCGTTTTTGCAGAAGAAGCAAAAAGCCATGCCAAAAGCCTGTGGGTACGTTGCCATACACCCGGACTGCGTTCCTTGTCCGGGTTTACCAACATCTTGTCCCTAACGGGACATAAAATCGACCCCGCTTTCGCAAAATGGGAATCAAAAAACCTCGATAGCATCGAATACAACTTAAACTTAATGCTTCAGCCACGGGCTCCCCAATCACCGCATCAGCCAGGTTTTTGCCACACCTGCCGGGTCTCCACGCATCGATGGAATAGGTATGTTGGAATATACCTTTGAGGCATGCAGACCTGGCAGGTTGCAAAACAATTTTAAACAAACAGGCAGAAAACTCATGTTTCCTGCCTGTCGTCATTGGTTTCAATCCTTTGTTTTATTTGGGTTTTACAACCTCTACCCATTGTCCTTTATTTCGGGCATGCACGCTGTTGTCGTACATGGCCTCTGTGTTAAAACCGGGCATATAAAACCTGCCGGCATAGCTTGCATTCAGCATTACACGGTAGGTTTTTGTTTTGCCTTTGTACAGATCAAAATAGGTGTATATTTTGTTGTCGCGAATGTCCTGGTATTCAGAGGCAGATACATCACCAAGCTCGGTACTAAAGAGACGCGAGTTGATGATTTCCCAACCCGAGGGGAATATCTGTGTCAGTGCCAGCTCTTTGAAAACAGATTCAAAACTGTTGTGCGATATTTTTACTTCGCAGACAAAATCCGTTCCCTGCTCAACCTCCGAGGGGTTTAGATTACTGCCATCGGGGTAATAATACCTGACTTTCATGCTGATTTTGTTCTGTGAAGCTGTTTCGCTGCCGGTTTCCGGTACACCTTCCTGAACAAGCCTGAGGAAAAGCATCCCATCGGTTTGATTGTCAAAACTCAGAACATTATCAGAGGCTGTAATCCCTGTTAACGGCATCTGCACTACAGGATTCTCACTGTTGATGGATGTTTTAGCTCCGTTGTTAATCTGATATTCAGCCTGAATTTCATTTGACACATCAAATTTGTCAAGGTAAGTAGCTGCGGCAATCAGTGAATAAGCGGTAGTCTGTGTGCTCAGCCATGAATCTTTACCCAGCTCATTTGATACTGATCGTAAAACCTTAAAAGCATCCTGTTCGCGCTTCATCAGAGCAAGGGTTTCCAGTATCATGGCCTCATCGCGCACTGAAGAGCCAAATGTAGCTCCGTAAAAATACGGATTAACATCAAGGCTGAGGTTTTCAATCAATTCCACAGCTATGCGGTGTTTGCCGCTAATTTCATAAGCAGCAGCCAGACGCCAGGCAGCTTTTTCGCTCAGGTTTTTAGTTTGACGAAGGCGGTTCATGGCAGAAAGTCGTGATTTACCGGCCAGCGATAGTGTATACAACCGATAAGCCTGAACAAACTGGGATATTTTTCCGTCATCCGTCCATTTAAGAGCTTTTTCACGCTGATATTTGACCCAGTTGGTAAGCACAACATCCGGAACATCAAAGCCTTTTTCTTTTGCCTCAAGCATAAAATGACCGGCATAATTTGTTGCCCAGTGATTTGTGTTGTTTCCACCCGGCCAGTAACTAAACCCACCGTTGCTCATCTGGTATTTACGGATTTTGTTTATGGCTGTGTTTATGTTGTTGTTGGTCTGGTTTTTCTGAGCAGGTGTGATATTCACAAATTCGTCCAGATAAAGCTGAGGGAAAGCAGCCGATACGACCTGTTCCAGACAGCCATGGGGATAATTCATCAGATACTTCAACCGTTTTTCAAGGTTGAGAGGAGGGATGGCGTACACTTCAAGACTGGCAGATGCGGTAGACGGTAAACCAAAGCGATCAAAAGTGTGCTGCCATTGCTCACCACCCTTAACCGATGCCGGTATAACATCCGTCATTAAAGGATTGGGGTGCCTGACATCAATTTCCATGCTGTAGGTGGAGGTTTCACTGCCACTTGAAGCCAGAATTTCAACAGTGGCTACTCCGGTTTTATCGGATACTTTCAGCGGAAAATAAACGGTCTTTTCGCCGGGCTTGTCAAAGCGCAGCATTTTGTCGGTACCTGCTGCAGGAATGAGTTTGTCGTTGGTTTTAATGCTGAGCGAAACGTTCTTAACTTTATTTTCCATAGCAAAAACATTCACGGGCAAATCAAGCGATTCTCCGGGTCCCAGCACACGTGGCAAATCACCAAGAACCATCAGCGGTTTACTTACAGGTGTGGTTTTTTCAGCATTGCCATAGGCTCCATCAGTGTTCCCGGCCACAACCATGGTACGCACAGAGCCCACGTATCGTGGTAATTTAATGTTATGCGTTCGGCTGCTGCCGCCTCTGAGGTAAAACGGACCAAGGAATTTTACAACCGGTTCAAAGCGGTTGGCTTTGCGGGCTGATTCTTTATTCAGAGCGCCACCACCACCAATGCTGAGCAGGTGTTCAAGCTTGCTGCCATGTGCACCAATTACCCAGTCGTACATATCCCATGTTTTCACGCCTAAGGCTTCGCGGGCATAAAAGTAGTTCCAGGGATTCGGTGTTTTGAAATTTGTCAGATCAAGTAAGCCTTCATCCACAATGGCAATGGTGTAGGTCATGTCTTCTTTTTCCGATTCACTCACGGTGATTTCAAATTCGGATTCAGCGCGGAGCTTATCCGGCATATCAATTACGGGTTTAAGATGAGTTTCCTTGTTTTCAATCCTTACAGGAATGACGCCGTACATGCGAATCGGACGGTCGTTTTCAGTTTGCTCATGAGGTTGAATCAGGCTGATGTGGATGTACACATTCGGACTCATTTCATCGCTTGCAAGAAAAGTGAATTCGGTTTCGCCTTTTTCAGTTTCAAGCCAGTAATGATCAAGAACACGGCTACCGTTTTCAATGGAAATAAACGCTCTGCCATCCTCACTGCCGGGCAGCTTGATTTTCACTTCTTCATCCACATTGAATGTGTCTTTTTCGGCTTTAAACCTCAAAATGCTGGCAGATTTTGCCTGTCCGCGTCCGATACCGGCATATTCCGGCCAGTCGGCATAAATGCGTTGTGCTGTGGTATGACCGCTTTCCAGATCCGTAACCCGTAAAATGTAATAACCCCAGTTATCGCGATCAACTTCAAAATCCCAGTCTGCCAGTCCATCCTGGGTGCGAATCACCTCCCGTTTAATCAGATCAACATGATCAGAACTTGTGTAATTGGTGCTGTTGTTGTATGAATAATACCACCAGCTCCATTCACTTTTCAGCAATTCTACCTGGAGTTTATGGGAGTCTGATACCTGTTCCCCTTCTGTATTTACGGTAACAAGCTCAACCGTATGGTTTTTCTCAGTCGGTAAATAATTACCGTAGGAACGTGAGCTTGCTGGCAGTTTCATGCCCACATAGGTATCAAAGGGGTGGCAGGGGACTTGTTTTTCCATGATGCTGAAATTGCCACCTTTTTCGAAGGCTTTAAAAGTGAGCTTAGCCATGAGTTTACCAGGTGCGTTATTCAATGCACCCGTTTCAATGCTGCCGGTAATATGACCTTCGCTGTTGGTTGTTTTTTCAATCACCTCTGTGGTATTGAAACTAAAGGTAGAATTCAGATTATCAAAATGGTAACTGTCGTATCCCTCAAAGCTTGTTTTCATAGGGTAGAGCGACATGGAAACCGTGGTTTTGAGATTTTTACCGGGCGCGCCATGCAGCCATTTCACCCATATGCTGATGGGATTGGATTTTTCGGCATACAATGTTCCGTCCTGCAGGCTGTAATCAATTTTCAGGCGATTGGGTTTAACCGTTTCAACAGGCAGGCTGTGGTAAAATGTTTTTCCGCCGAGGTTGATCCTTACCGAGTAGTTACCCGTAGGAGCATCCGGTTCTGTTCGGGAACGGAACACATGAAATTTGAGTTCGTTTAGATTCTGAACCTGCTTATCAACCAGGCGCGAACGGCTGTCGTACATTTCAAAAATAACAGGATGTCCCTCAGGCAGAGACTCACGCATATCTTCAAGAATAAAACCGATGTATACTGAATCACCGGGACGACGCACGCCACGTTCAGTATAAATAAAACCTTTCAGTCCATCACTGACATCGGTACCACCAACATCAAAATCACTAACAGACAGACTTTTGCCATCATCCATTTTGAGATAAGCCTTATCATTATCGCGGCTGGCCACAGCAAAATAAATATTCTCATCTTCCTGAGGTTCAAATTCAACCACACCATCTGTATTGGTTGTTTTGCTTACAACAAGCTGCTGCTGATAGTTATACAGATCTACCTCGATGGCTTTCAGTGGTTTGGCAGAAAGCAAATCAGTAACAACCAGAATAATTGAGCCATCGTTGCCCTTTTTACCAATCATACCCATATCGGATGCAAACACATTGCGGCTGACAGCCTTTTTATAGCCGTAATAAGCCGGATGACACGGATCGTTTCGATGCTCCCAGTTTCCATAGCCGGAATCATACGAATAGCGGGTAAAATTGTCCCAGAATTCCTTTTCTTCATTGTCTTTGGTGGTAGTGGTCAGGTTTTGTCCGTCTTCATTTTCCTCATCGCAGGGATAAATCGAATGCTTTTGACGAAACCCGATATCAACGCGGTATATTGCACCCGGATCCGTATTAATTAGCTCATTCAGGTCCAATGTGTAACGGTTCCACTTGCCGAGATCTGTTATGCTGGTTTGATCAAGACGAACGGTTTTTGTTTTAATCACTTTGCTGACACGCCGCAGTTGATAATCATCATCAAGATCATTAACCTGTAAAAACTGCAGAATATTGTTTTCAAAAATCTTACTAATGCGCACATCCACTGCACGAAGGTTCACTGCCTCAAAGGGGAGGACAAGCTTGCCATCGGCTTTGGGCATAATAGTTCCTTTTCCGGTCATACGAACAGCCGGAGCAATTTCTTCAAAGTCCAGATTTTTGTGAAAATCATCCCTGAATTCAAAGCCCAGAATGTTTTTAATGCCAGGATTTACTTTAAGCAAACGGTTTCCTTCAATGCGTTCGGGCGGATAAACCTTAATCAGGTTGTTTTCTACTGTATAATTCAAAAGGCTTTCGTCTGTTAGTTGAATCAATCCGTCGAGATACTGGTTTTCCATAATGGGATCAGAAAACTGTATTTTAACGTACTGATCCGGAGCCTGAACCACATCCACATCCAAAATGGTAAATTCACTAAGCGATGGAACGCTTACTCCAAGACTTCCGGTTTTATCCACATCTATGGCATCGCCGGTGTATGCAATTTTAAGACGACCAGACTCTTCAGTGCGTGGTACAGAATCCACGATAAACTCAAAGCGATTTTCACCACTTTGCATAACACGCACATTCAAATCCTTATCTCCATGCCTGGCTTCCAGTAATTTTTCAATATTTACAGTTTTTTCAGAATCAGCCGTACGGATAACACCGTGCACTTCCTGCCATTTCAGATGTTCTCTGTCTGTGGTGATGATTTCTGTGACATCCACGGAAAAATTCTGCGGTTTGGTTTGCAATTCGTACTTAAAAACCCGCAAATCTCTGTCCAGATCATGATTAAGAGTAACCAGCTCGAATTCTACATAGTATGTTTTATCCGACTGCAGCGGTTCATCGGGGACAAACTGAATGGTACGGAAATCCAGCCATCCGACAGAACCATCGATGTCGGGATTAAACTCGAATAAATCCGTTTCCCGTTTATCAACCGGACCCAATGACTTTGCAAATTTGTTGGTGAGTTGAATTTTGATGGACGAGGTTTTGGATATCACTCCCGATGTATAACCTGAAATGTACGGGCTGTACTTTTTGATATCCGTTTGCGATTGTCCCTGATTTAAAACCAGACTGATAACCAAATAAATTGCAGCTAAAGTTGCTATGATTGCAACGATCCAAATCCAGACTTTCTTTTTCATACATTAGAATTTTACATTAAAGTAAAGGCTTACACTATACCAAAAGGTACAATAACGGCTTAAAATATTAAAAAAATATGTAACAGACAAGCCTGCTGGTTGCGAAACCAAACAGAATACCCCATAGATAAAGAGTTAATGCATTGACCTGATACAGGCTACTGATCTTTATTGACCAGCTTATCAAGTTCTTTGCAAAGCTCCCAATTGTCATACACAAAACGAACATCAGCCTTGCTGAAACCCATTTGTTTTGTTGCTGACATCATGATGTCTTTCATTACTTTATATTCATCACTTTCTGCATCCATTTCCTGCAAGCTCGCATAATCTGTCATGAAATCATATGCACCCAGGCAATAGCCCATGCTGGTGTAATAGGTTTTGACATCTTCCCAGTTATAAACATCATTCATAAGGCTGTCAGTTAGATGCTGCATTTCTTCACCGCTCATGCCAACAGTATCCACCGTCAAATCATGAATGCCATTGTAAGTATCCATGCAGCGCTGTATTAACTCCTCGCTCAAATGCAGCTCATCACTGTAGGCATCAGCAAATACATCAACACCAGCTTCCGGGAACTCATCCGGCCTAATGTGTTTTTCCGCCTCTTTTTTAACCGGTAGCCTGACATCATCCCCACGCTCCGTTATTTTCAGGTATGAAACCATATCCTCTGCAACGGCATCATTCCAGTTTTCAGCAGGAGCCTGCACGGTAATCAGGATCTGATCAATACCATTATATACCAGCCAGCTACGGGCAATCATGTCGCCATTAGCCTGGTATTTACGCTTGTTTGTGATTGCTGGTAAACCGTCAATTTCTGTCTCTTTATTTTCATCAAGCATTTCAGCGTAATCGTATTCCATGCTTTCATAAAATTCACTGTCGTTGTCAATAATGATGTAAAGTCTGTGATCACCATCCGCATTGATTCCTTCACCCTCAATGGTGTATTTTTCCGGAATATCGCCGGTGATTAAACCGTCCCTGGCCAAGAAATCCGTTTGTTCACTTTTCTCTTCTTGCTTATCCTGTTTGCTGTTGTCAGATGAATCGCCACCACCACATGCCGAAAACATTGCAAGGGCTGCGATTGTAATGATTAATGGTAATTTTTTCATGAGTCTAATGATTTGGTTCGGCACAATATACCAATTAGTCATTATAATAGGAGCATGATATGTCATATTGTCATTCAAAAACACAATTATATGCTAAATTGGCATGAGATGTCGCTTGGCTTATAATTTGAGACCAAATAATCGAAAATTGAAAGGAGAAAACACCATGAATTTAAACAATTTTACAATTAAAGCTCAGGAAAGTCTGCAGAAAGCACAACAAATCGCTGCAGGATACAATCATCAGGCCATTGAAACCGCTCACCTGATGAAAGCATTGCTGAGTGAATCAGAAAATATCCTGTCCTACCTGTTCAATAAAACAGGCGTACAAATGAATATGGTAGACCAGGCCACGGACAAAATCATCGAATCCTATCCACAGGTAAGTGGCGGAGACACATACTGGTCGAAACCCGCATCGAAAGTGTTGAAAAATGCGCTAAAAGAGGCACAAAACAATGGGGACAAATTTGTTTCTGTTGAACACATTCTGCTCAGCATGCTGGATGGTGGCGACGATACAGCTTCTATGCTGAAAGATGCCGGTTTAAGCAAAAAGCAACTCAAACCCGCCATTGATGAACTCAGAAAAGGCGAAAAGGTGGAATCGCAAAGCGCAGAAAACACCTACGATGCCCTGAATCGCTTTGCCATCAACCTGAACGAACGCGCCAATTCCGGCAAGCTTGATCCTGTGATCGGCAGAGACGAAGAAATACGTCGTATTCTGCAGATTTTGTCGCGTCGCACCAAAAACAATCCCGTGCTGATAGGAGATCCCGGTGTTGGTAAAACTGCCATAGCCGAAGGACTGGCTCACCGTATTGTGCAGGGCGATGTACCCGACGGACTGCAAGACCGTCAGATATACGCGCTGGATATGGGTGCGCTGATTGCTGGTGCAAAGTACCAGGGCGAGTTTGAAGAACGCTTGAAATCGGTTGTCAAAGAAGTGGTTGGCTCTGATGGCGAAATCGTTCTGTTCATTGATGAGATTCATACCCTTGTGGGAGCCGGAAAATCTCAGGGCGCCATGGATGCAGCCAACATACTGAAACCTGCGCTGGCTCGAGGTGAACTCAGAGCAATTGGTGCTACCACCCTTGATGAATATCAGAAATACTTTGAAAACGATAAAGCCCTTGAGCGGCGTTTCCAGAAAGTAATGGTGGATGAACCCGATGAAATGAGTGCCATTTCCATTTTGCGCGGACTAAAAGAACGCTACGAAAACCACCATAAAGTGCGGATCCGGGATGAAGCCATCATTGCATCGGTAGAGCTGTCAACCCGCTACATCACCGACAGGTTTTTGCCCGACAAGGCCATTGACCTGATTGATGAATCGGCATCCAAACTCAGGCTGGAGATGAACTCACTGCCCGAAGAAATTGATGAAATTGAACGCCGCATCAAACAGCTTGAAATCGAGCGGGAAGCCATCAAACGCGAAAAAGACAAGAAAAAGCTGGATGCATTAGGCAAAGAACTGGCCGACTTGCAGGATAAACGCAATCAGATGCGGGCTGCCTGGGAGCAGGAGAAAAACATCATCGATGAGATTCAGAAAACCAAAAAGGATATAGAAGAGTACCGTTTTGAAGCCGATAAAGCCGAACGTTCCGGTGATTATGGCGCTGTAGCAGAAATCCGTTACGGCAAAATCAAAGAAGCCGAAGAAAAGATCAAACAATTGCGCGAAGATCTGATAAAGCAGCAAGGCGACAAAGCCATGATACGCGAAGAAGTAGGATCAGAAGACATTGCAGAAATTGTTGCCCGCTGGACCGGAATTCCGGTAAGCAAAATGATGCAGTCCGAGCGCGAAAAGCTTTTGAAACTCGAAGATGAGCTTCATAAGCGCGTTGTAGGCCAGGATCAGGCCATATCGGCTGTGAGCAATGCCGTACGAAGGAGCAGGGCTGGCATGCAGGATCAGAACCGCCCGATTGGTTCGTTTTTATTCCTGGGAACAACCGGTGTGGGTAAAACAGAACTGGCAAAAGCTTTGGCCGAATTTATGTTTGATGATGACGACATGATGACCCGCATTGATATGTCGGAGTATCAGGAACGTCACTCTGTATCCCGTCTGGTAGGCGCACCTCCGGGCTATGTCGGATACGACGAAGGCGGTCAGCTTACCGAGGCAGTACGCAGAAAACCGTATTCGGTGGTGCTGCTGGATGAAATTGAAAAAGCCCATCCGGATGTGTTTAACATTCTGCTGCAAGTGCTTGATGATGGCCGGCTGACTGACAACAAAGGCCGTGTGGTGAATTTTAAAAACACCATCATTGTAATGACAAGCAATATGGGATCGCAACTTCTGCAGGAAGCCTGGAAAGACTATCAGGGCGATGATCTGCCTGTGGAAAAACGCGATGAGATACGCAAACAACTTCTGCAACTGATGCGCAAAGAAGTGAAACCCGAGTTCCTGAACCGCATCGACGATGTACTGTTGTTCACTCCACTGAGCAAAACCGACCTGAAAGAAATCGTAAAACTGCAAATGAACATGGTGAACAAGCGCCTGAACAAACAGGGAATCACTTTGGAAATCAGCGAAGCAGCCATCGACAGACTGGCAGAAAAAGGCTGGGATCCGCAATACGGAGCCCGTCCGGTAAAACGCGTAATCCAGAAAGACATACTGGACGCTGTATCCATGGAAATCATTGCCGACAAAGTAAACAAAGACAAACCTATACAAGTAGACTACCAGAACGGCGAATTCAGCTTTGCCAATTGATGTACAATCACATAACATGCAGAAAAGGGATGGGAGAGCCGTCCCTTTTTTTTGGCGGTACTAGTTATGTGTATTCACTCATCCTCCGCCTCAAAGTCGGGGGATGAGTAAGGCCACAGTACCAGCTCCTGGCTTATCGCTTAGCGAGAGCGTCTCCTCAGCCACCTCATCCTGTGACTCCAGCTCGGGGGAGAGTAAGACCACAAACCAACAAATCATTCATTGATTAAACTACCACAAGCGTAAAGCGTAAAGGTAGAAAACGCTAACTTCTCACATTTTATTTATCAGTAGCCATTTTGTGATTGCGTTCTAACCCCTGCTAATAAATCAGTTAACAAAGCATTAAAGATGTTTTAAGCCCCTGTATTTCCCGTATTTTACAAATTGTGCAGGATGATACAGCAATACGCGAAAAATTCAGTGTTTGCCAGCATGTGTTTATGAGGATTGATTATTCACCGCAAAGAAATGTGGGTTTTCTGCCTGTCACTCCAACTGCTTAGCCATTTTGTACAATCTTACATTTTGTAAAAGGAGAGGGGATGTTTACAATTGTGACATATGTAAACATACACTCAATAAATCTGGTATTTACATTTGTAATCACAGCGAATTTACAACAATAACAAGAAAAATCGCACGTAAGGTTACATAAATAACGTTATAAATGTAAAATTTAATTACTTTTTATAAAATACATATTAAATTACTTAAATTCAATCAATTAAAACGTTTTATATGCATTTAAACTTTAAGCAAACGGTTAAGCTTGTACAAAAAGCATGTAAAATCCTTAATTTTCGGTATAATAATAGCATATTTTATCCTTATAACCAGTGTTTTAAGGCTTTTACCTGATAATTTACTTTAAGCACATCCCGGCACAGGCATTATATGGCATTACCAATCAGCTATTTAACAAAACAAGCACAAGAAAGCTTAAATTCATGAAATAATAGGTCATGCAAGCCTGACAGCTTAATTCAAACCAAGCATAATACCATTAAACACCAGCAATAAACAGGCATGTAAATAAAAATGATTTTGCAGAATCACATGCAAAACATACGCTCTTTTCACGCAATAAACCAGCGAAGAATACCCAACACCTGCAGAAATGTAAACAGCAAATAATTTACATATGTAACCCGTTAAACATTACAGATGTAACCAATATTATGTTTACCTTTGTAACCAGCAAATGTTACAATTATGAAAGACCGAATTTTACAAATCATCAAAGAAGAAGGCTTAACAAACACACGCTTTGCCCAGGAGATCGGCGTACAGCCTTCAAGCATATCCCACATTGTCTCCGGACGGAACAAAGCCAGCATTGAGCTGATCACAAAAATCCTGCACCGTTTTCCCGGCATCAACACCGACTGGCTAATGCTCGGCAAAGGCGAAATGTACAAAACAAACCAGCCGGAACCACCGGTAGCGCCTCAAAACAGCCAGTCTGCCACAGACCTGTTTTCTCAGCCTTCAGGACCAGAAGCCAAACCCGATCCACCCCCGGATCAAAGCAACGAACCAACCGTAAACCCTGGTCTTAGCGATACCGTAGAAAGCGAAGACCCACCGCCATACAAGCGTCAAACACCATCACCAAATCAGAAACACATCGAAAAAATCGTGGTTTTTTACACAGATAAGACATTTTCTGAGTACAATCCCGGGTAAAAATGTATCTTTGCCGTGAAAAATCTGCGGTATGAAAAAACACATTCATAAGCTCAGTGTCGTTGAGAACACCCGCTTGACAGACACGTACTTTCTGTTAAAACTCACACACAATCAACCACTTCCGGACATGCTACCGGCACAGTTTGCCGAAATAAAAGTAGACGCTGCTCCCCATACCTTTCTCAGACGACCGATTTCGGTGCACGATGTAGATACAGAACAAAACGAACTGCATCTGCTCATCGAAATCAAGGGAGAAGGCACAGAAACCCTGTCCAGACTGCAACCCGGTGACACACTGGATACGCTGTACCCCCTTGGAAATACCTGGACAGTACCCGACAACAGCAAAAACATACTGCTTGTTGGTGGGGGCTGTGGCGTGGCCCCATTACTGTATACAGCCCGTAAATTTGGTGCTCAGGGCCTCAGGGTTACTACTTTGATTGGTGGGCGCTCTGAAGAAAATCTGCTCAGAAAAGAGGCTTATAAGGCCTATGGTGATGTTTATACAATCACCGAAGATGCATCGCACGGCGAAACCGGACTGGTAACCGGGCACAGCATCATGCAAAACCTTCAACAATTTGATTCTCTGTACACTTGCGGTCCTGAAGCCATGATGAAAGCCGTAGGCAAAGCAGCACAACAAGCAGGTGTGCATTGCGAAGTATCGCTGGAAAACACCATGGCCTGCGGTATTGGCGCCTGCCTGGTGTGCGTGCAGGAAACCACAGAAGGGCACAAATGTGTGTGCACAGACGGACCCGTATTTAACATAAACGACTTGACATGGTAAAAACAAGCATAAATCTCAACGGACTTCAATTGCGTAACCCTGTGCTTACCGCCTCAGGAACATTTGGTTACGGACCGGAATTTGAGGATTTCATCCACCTTAAAAACCTGGGCGGTTTTGTTGTAAAAGGCACCACTTTGCATCCCAGGCAAGGCAATCCATACCCCCGCATGGCCGAAACTGCTTCGGGCATGCTCAACGCTGTAGGTCTGCAAAATGTGGGTGTGGATGCCTTTATTTCAGATATTTACCCCAAAATTCAAGATGTAAAATCCAACATCATTGTTAATGTATCCGGCTCTGCAGTTGAAGATTATGTTGAAACGGCAGAAAAAATCAACGCCCTGGATAAAATTCCGGCCATTGAACTCAACATATCCTGTCCCAACGTAAAAGAAGGCGGCATGGCCTTTGGCACATCCTGTCCGGCTGCTGCTGAGGTGATTAAAGCTGTACGCAAGGTATACGACAACCACCTGATGGTGAAACTTTCACCCAACGTTACCGATATTACTGAAATAGCAAGGGTGGCAGAGCAGGAGGGAGCCGATTCGGTTTCGCTGATAAACACTCTACTGGGCATGGCTATAGACGCTGAAACCCGTAAGCCGGTGCTGTCAACGGTAACAGGCGGACTCAGCGGTCCGGCTGTGAAACCCGTGGCTCTGCGCATGGTGTGGCAGGTGGCTCAGGCTGTTAACATTCCGGTGGTTGGACTGGGCGGTATCATGAACGCAGAAGATGCCATCGAGTTTATGCTGGCCGGTGCCTCGGCTGTGCAGATTGGTACAGCTAATTTCATTGATCCGGCTGTTACAGAAAAAATCATTTTCGGCATAGAAGATTACATGCACCGCCATGGCATCAGCGATGTGAAGGACTTGATCGGAGGGTTGGTGATTGAGTGATGGAGAGATGGAGAGACGGAGAGACTGAGAGACTGAGAGACGGAGTGAATGAGAGAGGGAGAATCGTAGGCATGCGATTTTAGCGCATTCCGGAAAAGCAACAATCTGATGAAGGATGAATATCGAATGTCGAATGATGAATGTAGAAGTGATTGGGGTACAGCAGGGTTGCGATTTATCGCATCCCATACATGTGCAACAATCTGATGAATCATGAATGTCGAATGTCGAACCGTCGCCTGCCCGCTTACCAGCGGGAATATCGAATGATGAAGTGAAGTGGATATTGAGCAACCTGCCTGGTCTCCACGAATCAAAGGAATAGGTTTGTTTTGGTATATACCGTTGAATCATGCCGACCTGGCAGGTTGCCCTTTTAGAATCAGCGCCTTCGCTTTAACGCGATTAGAATAAACACCAGGTCAAAATTTAAGTGATCCTTTGGCCAAATTTAGCTAAATTTGGACGGTCGGGTGGCCAAATTTACATGAATTTGGCTAATGACTTTAACTAATTAACTAACTTTTCGAAAGTTTCGAACTTTCGAAAAGTTTTTTTAGTTAGTTGGTTTTGCGCAAGGACGGAGGCTGGCAGCTCATGGACATAAAGGCCTTGTGAGTGTGCAGAGCAAAGAGCGACCGAAGGCTTTGCCCGGCGTAACGCAGTGGAGACGGGAAGCTCCTTTGTCCTGCATACACGAACAGGCAGAGATGTGCGTGACTATAAGCCGCAGGCCGGTTCATGCGCCCAAATAAACATTTTCAACATCATGCTGTTTACCTTTCAAATGAAACGAGTATTTTACATAGCATTTATATTGCTTATAAATCAGGCAGTTATGAGTCAGACTACCGAAAAAATAACCCTGGGAATGGGATGTTTCTGGTGCGGAGAGGCCGTGTACCAGCATATTGAAGGCGTTGTAAGCGTTGAATCCGGATACAGTGGCGGGCATGTGAAAAACCCGTCGTACCGCGAAGTAGGCATGGAAACCACAGGTCATGCCGAAGTCGTTCAAGTGGAATTTGATCCTGAAGTTGTCAGTGTCAGTGATATTCTGGCCGTGTTCTGGGAAATGCACGATCCGACAAGTCTGAACCGTCAGGGAGCTGATGTGGGAACGCAATACCGGTCGATAATTCTGTATCACAACGACAAGCAAAAGGAAATTGCCGAACAGCAAATTGAGCTGCTGGAAAAGGAAAACTATTTTGACAAACCAATTGTCACCGAGGTGAAAAAATTTGAAGCATTTTATCCGGCCGAAGATTACCATCAGGATTTTTACAAAAACAATCCGACTCAGGGATATTGTCGATTTGTAATAAAACCCAAGCTCAAAAAACTGCAGAAAAAGTTTGACGACAAACTCAAAAATTCTAATCGCTGAGAATCGCGTATTTGAAATAAAACTGAACGATTGTGCGGGAAATGCAAAATATGCAACGCATCAAATCAGCACCAGTTCCTGTAAATATGCAAATCCAGTGCAAATCAAAATCCAATAAAAGAATGATAATTTATATTATGTTAAATTGCATTATTTAGCATCTCGCCTTTCATTGGTTTTTATTCATTCGATGTAGAATTCAGGATTTGATTGATTTCTCTGTATTTTTCCTTTTCCTCCAGTACAGAATAAACAACACGCAATGCCATCAGCACATCTTTATCATCCGGATTCACATCCATGGCTTTTTCGAAATACGGTCTGGCCCTTTTCAGGCACTGCTTTGCTTTTGCTCTTCGCTGCTGATACAAATCCGGATTATCCTCTCTGCTGATTGCAAATCCTTCACGAGTTTGCATGGTATCCGAAGACGCATTAAAATGCATTGCTCCCATGCTGTACAGCGCATCAAAATTCAGAGAATCCAGCTCAAGTGCCTGTTGGTAAACGTTTAATGCCCGCGTTTTTTTATCCATAGATTCATAAATCAACCCTTTATCCACCAGGTAATCCGGATTGTCAGGCTCCTGCATTATGGCCTGATCAACTGCAGACAAGGCAAATTGATAATTTCCACGCCTTGAATAAAACACAGCTTTCTCATGATACATGGCCGCCAGGTGGTTCGGAAACATCAGTTCAAACACCTGCGTTTCGTGCATAAACCCCGCACTGTCACCCGAATGGCGCAAGGCAACCAGTAAGTTCAGGTGAACGGGTACCTGTTGGATAATACTATCGCCAAATTCGATTTTTTTCAGGATTTTACCATATTTCACAGCCTTATCCCAGTCTCTTTCGGCATGCGCAGAAAGACTGGCATAGAATAAGGCCATATCGTTGAGTCTAAGTTCGTTTGTTGCCGAAAGAAAACGTAAAATCCGTCTGGCTTTTTCGTAATAATACAGAGCCTGAGCTTCATGTCCGGCCAAAAAGGCACTGCTCCCCTTCCGGGTAATGGCATCAGCAAGCGCCCGAAATCCATTGTAATACACGCCTGTAAGCACTTCGGTATTTATAATTCCGGCATCGGTAAGCCGTATAACACTGTCCATAAAAAAATGCAAACGGGCAATGTCTGCCGAATCGTTCAGATCAAGATTACGGTACCCTTTATGTTGGATGTTGAATTGTACTGATTTTTTATACGCCTGAAAAGCAGAATCTTCGAAGTGATTGTTTGGAATGTTCAGACTGCTGTCTTTGTTTTCAAAAAAATACAAGTAGACATCACCCAGGTAAGCGTAAGCCTTGGGATTTTGCTCTGTACCGGGATGGTTTATCACCATATGAATGTTGTGGTAAGCATCCTCCCACAGGTTGTTGTTCATGTTGCTCCATACAGTATTCAACCGGTATGTTTGCCCAAATGTGAGGGAAACGCACATCAGCAGTAAAAATGTAAAAACCAGGTACAGAAATCTCATTGTGTTGTGATAAAGATGGATGTTGCACTAAAGTATGAAAATGCGGTCATTATTTCAAATACAAACAAAAAAAATGCTGTCTCAACATGAAACAGCATTTTAATATCGTAGCTCCCCTCCTGTTATTCGGTCAATTCTTTCAGGCGGGCATCAATTTCTTCGTATTTGTCCATTTTCTGGAGTTTGTAATAAATGGTTTTCAACGTTTGAATCACATTTACATTATCATTTTTAAGCGCATAAGCTTTTTCCAGATACGGTTCTGCCTTTTCAAAATACTCCATAGCCGCTTCTTTCACCGCCTCATATTTCTGAGTTTCAGTTGGCGGGATGTTCTCATTTGCCCAGGCAAGCGTATCAGCAGCGTAATTGTAATAATATGCCCCCAGGCTGTAGTTGGCATCAAAGTTATCCGGATTCAGCTCAAGAGCCTTTTTGTAATCCACAATGGCTTTTTTAGGTTTATCCAACTCTTCGTTAAGAGTACCTCTGGTCACATAAAACTTATCGTTTTCAGGATTTTTCTCAATGGCAAGGCTGATATAGTCATTGGCCTTTTCATAATTTTTACGATCGATGTTGAAGTTGAATAATTCAATAACCATATCGTAAGAATGATCCGGATATTCAGCTTTTCCTGCCTCAAGGGTTTGAATGTATTTAGCAGTATCACCGGTATTTTTATACGCTACAGCAAGATTTTTGGTAAGCAACACCTTTTCATCAATGCTTTTACCATAATCGAGTTGTTTCAATGCCTTACTGTATTCCAGGGTTTTCTCCCAGTTCTTTGAGTTGATAGCAGCCAGTGAAGCATAATACATTACGGTAGTATCAACCTTACCGGTAAAAAACGCAGACAAAGATGAAATGCTAAGCGATTTTTCAAACTCATTAAGAGAAGCTGCGTACTGTTTTTCCTGAAAAAGCTGAATACCATCATTCACAAAATAGTTAGCCAGCGCCGGAAGTCTGTTGGTTAGAATATCAACCATAGACTGTTTATCTTCAACTTTTGGCTCGCCCTCTTTCATACTACTGCCAACAGCTTTCACGAACTTCATCACATCCGCATCTTTTTCCAGATTCAGGTTTTTATATTCCTGATCTTCAAAATTCAATTTCAGGGATTTGATATAAGCATCAAAAGCCTTGTCTGCACAACTGTCACACAGTTTTTTGTATTTATCTTTTTCGGTAATAGCAAGCGCATGCTGAGTGCGGCCATAATACCACCAGGTTTTGTACCAGTCTGCGGTTTTAGAGTGTTCGCTGGCTTTTTCAATGCTTTCAAGGGCATCTTCGAGAAAGCCGTCATCAAGGTAATTCCAGCATGAGGTTACGTTGCGTTTTTGCCCGAAAACCACAGTGGTTAACAGAATTAAAGCTGCTATACTTACAAAACGTTTCATATCTTTCATTTTTAGTTTGTTCAAAAATTGCATTTATGCATGACAAATCAAAATCCTTGCCAAAAAAATTACGATTCGTTATTTTCCTCTCCGTTAGTCTCTTCTGCCTCGTTATTTTCACTCTGATCCTGAGATTCTTCATTGGTTTCCACAGCATCTGCAACCTCTTCCGGCTCCTCGTCACCATTTTCCACATTGGTAACTGCAGCGATTTCGTCATCATCTCTCAGGTTAATTAAACGCACACCCTGGGTCGCGCGTCCCATCACCCTCAATTCTTTTACAGCCATACGGATCATAATACCATGCTGAGTGATGATCATAAGATGATCGTTATCAGTAACAGCATTCAGAGCAATCAGCTCACCGGTTTTATCCGTTACATTTATGGTTTTCACACCTTTACCACCACGATTGGTGATGCGGTAATCATCCAGCGCAGAGCGTTTGCCATAACCTTTTTCGGACACGACAAGCACATCTTTCTCCTTGTTAATCACCACCATACCAATAACTTCATCCTTTTTCTCAAGTTTGATGCCACGCACACCGGTAGCGGTACGGCCAATGGGACGAACAATATCATGCGGGAAGCGAATGGCTTTACCACTTTTGGCTGCCACCATAATATTATCAATATTTTCCTCGTCGGAATTTTCAATCAACTGAGCATTGAGCAGGGCATCATCTTCACGGATATTTATTGCATTGATACCATTCTGGCGCGGACGGCTGTATTCACGAAGGCGTGACTTTTTAATGATGCCTTGTTTTGTAGCCATCACAATAAACCGGCTATCGATATAATCTTCATCTTTCAGGCTTGTTACGCGAATATGCGCTTTAATCTCATCATCCGGTTCAATATTAATAAGATTTTGAATAGCGCGTCCCTGAGATGCTTTCGTACCTTCCGGCAGTTCATATACCTTAAGCCAGAAGCATTTACCTTTGGATGTAAAGAACAGCAGGGTATTATGCATGGTAGCGGTAAACACCGATTCGATAAAATCCTGATCCCTGAAGTTGCTGGCTCTTGAGCCGACACCTCCCCTGCTCTGGGTTCTGAACTCAGTAAGCGGAGTACGCTTGATGTATCCCAGATGAGAAATGGTGATCACCATATCATCATCGGCATAAAAATCTTCCGGGTTCAGTTCCTCAGAAGCATAAATAATTTCGGTTTTCCGCTCATCGCCAAAACGTTCTTTCAGATCCATCAGGTCTTCACGGATAATTTTGCGTCTGAGGGTTTCAGTGTTCAGGATTTTATGGAAGTATTCAATTTTTTCACGCAATTCTTTCAATTCATCCCGGAGTTTATCGGTTTCCAGAGCTGTCAGACTTCTCAGGCGCATTTCCACAATGGCCTTAGCTTGTTCTTCGGACAAATCAAACCGGTCCATTAGCCCTTGTCTGGCTTCCTCTACAGTTTTGGAAGCTTTGATGATGGCAATAACCTCATCAATATAATCCAGAGCTTTAATAAGGCCTTCGAGAATATGCGCCCGTTTTTCTGCCTGATCCAGTTCATGTTTGGTTTTACGGATCAAAACATCCAGCCGGTGATCAATAAAGTGCTGCAGGATATCTTTGAGATTAAGCAACTGCGGCCGCCCTTTAACCAGGGCAATATTATTGATGCTAAAGGAATTCTGAAGCTGAGTGTAGCGATACAACTTATTGAGGATCACGTTGCTTACAGCATCTTTTTTCAGATCGATGACAATACGCATGCCTTTACGATCGCTTTCATCGTTTACATTGCTGATGCCTTCAATTTTTTTCTCGTTGATGAGATCAGCAATTTTCATAATGAGTTCCGCTTTGTTAACCATATACGGAATCTCGGTAACAATAATACGTTCGCGACCTGAAGAAGTTGTTTCAATTTCAGATTTGGCACGAATCAAAACACGACCTTTCCCTGTTTCAAAAGCTTCTTTCACCCCCTGGTACCCATAAATGGTACCGCCGGTAGGGAAATCAGGTGCTTTAATGTATTTAATCAGAGTTTCGGTATCAATATCCGGATCATCAATCGTAGCACAAAGCCCATCAATTACTTCGCTCAGGTTATGAGGAGGCATATTGGTAGCCATACCCACAGCAATACCGGAAGCACCGTTTACCAGAAGCAAGGGCAACAGGGTTGGCAAAACGGCTGGCTCTTTCAGTGTATCATCAAAGTTATACTGAAAATCAACAGTATTCTTATCTAGATCTCTGAGGACATCTCCGGCAATTTTACCTAATCTGGCTTCGGTATAACGCATAGCTGCAGGGCTGTCACCATCAACGGAACCAAAGTTACCCTGGCCGTCAACCAGCATATAGCGCATACTCCACGGTTGTGCCATACGCACCATGGCCATATAGACAGAGGAGTCACCGTGCGGGTGATATTTACCCAGCACCTCTCCTACAATACGTGCTGATTTTTTATGAGCTTTATTGTACGTTATTCCCAATTCGGACATTCCAAATAATATCCTCCGGTGTACGGGTTTTAAACCATCCCTGACATCGGGCAATGCCCTGGATACAATCACTGACATGGAATAATCAATATAGGCAGACTTCATCTGCTCTTCCACGTTTACTGTGAATATCCTGGCGTCTTTTCCTTCTTCCATAAAACTAATTTTAACGCTTTAAAATCGAGGCACTAAAATAGTTATTTAATCCTTAATAAAACCTGATTTATGGCATTATTTTCAACAGTTTTTGGTTAATAATTAACAGCCTTTGGATAATGCGTAATACCTGCTTTTGATATCCGGGTGAATGCCTTATGCATAGTACGATAAAAACAAATGCCTGCAAAAAATAAAAGGACCAATAAAAATTGATCCTTTTACCCTCAAGCTATGGAGTATTCCTTGCTATTCCGTTTTTTTAGGTTTTAATTCGGGAAGAGCAGAAGGTGGTATTGTTCCGAAACGGATGGTATTTCCATCCCACCATGATCCGAAATCATCTCTTTGCAGATCGCTGTCAGATTGCAAACTATGCTTGAGGTTGTTATCAAACTGAGGATCGCAGACAATGCGCAGGCTCTTTTCTGCTGCATGATTGTCAGCGCGTTCTCCTACAGCTATCCATGAAAAAGCAGCATTGCTTGTGCCGTTCATTAATTCACGAACCGTAAAACCCTCCTTTGATACTGAAGAAATATAAACACCATTGCAGTCTGCATTGGGTGTAATAGTGATAACAGGTATTTCACCAAGCAATGCTGCATAATCGTCTGTAAATTCCACAAAAGCAGTACCATTTTCAAGCTGGCTGGCGCCTTTAAAGTGTATATTGGATTCGAGGGCAGTAACCTGATAGAGCGGCTTAACTGCCTCATTTGTTTTTACCAGTTCAATGTTTTTTCCCGAGGTATACACATCACCGATGTTATACTGAGCAAACAACTCACCGGAATTAAGCTGGCCAATGACATTGCCATTTGTGGTTATGCCAATAAAATCGCCATAAAATCCACCTCCGACAGCGGCAGATTCGTTAACCGCCAGTTTTCCTGTTCCAGTACCATAATTGGATGCTGCATACACTCCGTATGTTGCGCTGGTGCTGCTTTTATATCCCAGAACACCATAGTAATATGAATACGAACTACTCCCTAAAACCCCACCGGTACGTGTATAATCGTTATAGCTCCAGCCGGCTACTCCAAAGGAGTATTCATCACCCCAAAAGTTATGGGCTCCAAGTGCAGAGTTGCTTTGGTAATACGTATAACCGGTTCCATCAATAGCTGAAGGCCTTGTTCGATAGCTATAAATCGTATGTTGTCCGCCCGTAATCGCAGGATCATGGGAACGATAAACAAAAAGCTGATAATCGTTGTTTACTCCTGAATTAATGGCAACACTTGTACCGTCATCAGCAATCAATGAGTTTCCCAGCGAATTCGTACCAGTCCATTTTGAAATCACATGGCTTGTTCCGCTACCACTGGTTCCGGAAAACGGTTCGGCAGATAATTGCCCGTTGTTATCTGTGGTGACATACTGATTGCCCCCACCACTCAGAGATGTAATTGTTGCATTGGTAGTGTTAAGCATGCCTGTCAAATTAAAGTTATGTGAACTGTTGTTCCATGTTAAGTTGTCACTGCCTGCTGCGTTTCCGGAGTTATTAAAAATTACCTGGGTATCTGAACCACCAACTGGCCCGGCAGGGCCTGTTAAATCGGAGGTTGTAAAAGAGGTTCCATCTGAATAGAAAAAGGTGATTGTACCATCGCCGTTATCAACCGTGTTTTCTATTCCTGTGCCGGGAGTACCATTAGCCGAATACATGGCATAAGGTACGCTCAGTAACTCACTCACACCTTCTATGGTATAATTGGATCCTCCATCGGTGTCGGTTTCTGTCTTAATAAAATAAGGACCAGCCGACCAGTCAATACAGTCGAACCCTGCTTCTGAGCCAATTTCCAGACTTATTAGTCCGTTTTCATTCGTGCTGATGGTTTGAGTTTCACTGTACACACAGGTTCCTGTTGCTGATCCCTGAATTATACTGATTTGTATGCCAACGTTCTGGTTGGCCACTAAATGCCCCATGTTGTCTCGTACTACAGCCTGACAAGACATTTTTGTAGGTGCTTGTCCAAAAGTTGTTGCTGTCAGAAATAGAAACAGAATGGCTATTATAAATGTAAATTTTTTCATGGCTATTGATTTTTTATGATTTTATATGATTTTAAGTTTTCTCCATCAACCCTGATAATCAAAACATAAGATGACCTTGTGTATTTTGCCATCGGTATTTTCATAAGACCGCTTGTGATTTCCATTTCAAGCAGTTTTTTGCCCTCATTATCGTACAGCAGGCACTGCCATCCCCGTGATTTGTTTATGTCTGTACGTATTATCAAAACATCACGTGCCGGATTTGGATACACCATGCATGTGAGTCCTTCCGGAAGGTTACTGTGTGTTGATTCGGATATCTCGAAAGGCTGTTGTACACCATGACAGACCGTACCATTAACGCCACATTCCATATGGCAAAACGACTGCCCTATTGTATAGCTTAATGAGCCTCCTGATCCGGATGTACTTTTCCCCGCCGGGATTGTGACTTGCTGCGCAGTTACTCCCGGGGAAAGTAATATAAATACGAGTATAAGTGTTCTGAATGTCATAATTGTGGTTTTTGTTTTGCAGAATTGCTGTAACTGTACATTGTAATATACAGGAATACTTACTATAAAGCAAGTATATAAACATAAATTTAGAGCTTATTATATTACGTTAATATTTTGCGTGCTAATACTGTATCTACGTGCTTATATTTATAATACTATAATATGTATTTGCATGATGTGCAAGAAATTACAGTTCTGCTGCATTTTTATTATCAAAACCAGAGCAAGCAATCGAGAAATGCCTGCCCGGGTGTCAGGAAGCATAGTGAGAGAAAACACCATAAGACATAATGGCAGGTGCCAAACCATAAGGTCGGGGTGAAAAACAAAACCAGAAAAACCTGAGATCTGATTTTAATTGACAATATACCAGCAAATACTGGACAAATAGAGTGAATATATTTTTCGTTACGGATAAATAAGCTTAATTTTGAAATGTTCCAAGGCTGGTGAAACTGCATTAATAAAACAAAGTGGCATAATTGTTGGTTAATCTGAAAAGGAACAAAAAGACTAAAAGTACATTACTATATGAACGTCAAACTAACAAAAAGCGTCAGAGACGCTATCAATTTCAGTAGAGAAGAAGCCATTCGGCTTGGCAATGAATACATTGGCCCGGAGCACTTGCTGCTTGGCGTTATGCGCGAAGGCAAGAATCTCGCATTGGATATGCTGAACAAGCTTAATGTTGATTTAAATGAGCTGAAGACCCGGGTGGAAAACAGAGTAAAAGATCCTGAGAAAGAACTTAATCTTGAAGATTCAGAGAAAATAAAAATTCACGAGAGTACACAGCGTATTCAGAATTTCATGAATCTTGAAGCCAAGGCCATGCAAAGCGACGAGGTAAATTCAGGACATCTTTTGCTGGCCATTTTGCGTGTAGCATCTCCCCTCTCACAAATTTTTAACGAACTGGATGTCGATTATGAGCTTGTTAAATTAAATATGGAAATGGATAACCCAAGTGCCGAAGTAGATGAACCGGAGGGTGAAGCGTTTGAACAAACAGGCGCCGGAAAACCTGGTGGCAGCAAAGCTGAAGGCGGGGCTCAACAATCTTCTAAAAGCTCGGACACTCCTGTATTGGACAACTTTGGTATTGATTTAACCAAAGCGGTTGAAGAAGGCAAGCTGGATCCCATCATTGGCAGGGAACGTGAAATCGAACGTATTTCACAGATACTCAGTCGCCGCAAAAAAAACAATCCTGTTCTTATTGGTGAGCCCGGTGTTGGTAAATCTGCTATTGCCGAAGGTCTTGCTGCACGCATTATCGAGAAAAAAGTTTCGCATGTGTTGTTTGACAAACGCATTGTAACTCTGGACATGGCCTCAATTGTTGCGGGTACTAAATACCGTGGGCAGTTTGAGGAACGCATGAAAGCCATATTAAATGAATTGGCGAAAACCAACGAGGTGATTCTCTTTATTGATGAAATTCATACCATCGTTGGAGCAGGAGGAGCGGCCGGTTCACTTGATGCTGCCAATATGCTCAAGCCGTCTCTTGCCAGAGGCGACATTCAGTGCATTGGCGCAACCACCCTGGACGAATACCGTCAGCATATTGAAAAAGATGCTGCCCTGGAACGCCGCTTTCAGAAAGTCATAGTGGAAGCTACATCGGAGGAGCAAACCATGTCGATTCTGAAAAACATTAAAACCAGATATGAAGATCATCACAATGTTGAATACACCGATGAAGCACTGGATGCCTGCATTAAACTTACCTCCCGGTATATTTCGGACAAGTACCTGCCAGACAAAGCCATTGATGCATTGGATGAGGCCGGATCAAGGGTGCATATAGCCAAAATTAACGTGCCGGAAAATATCATGGAACTGGAAGAAGAACTTGAGAAGACAAAAGCGCATAAAATCGCTGCTGTTGGAAAGCAGAAGTTTGAACAGGCAGCTTCGTTCAGGGATAAAGAGCGCGAGTTGGAGCAACAAATTGAAATGGCCAAAGACCGCTGGCATAAAGATCTGAAAAAACACAAAGAAAAGGTAACAGAGGACAATGTGGCAGAGGTTGTTGCCATGATGACAGGCGTGCCGGTTCAGCGCATTGCTCAAAACGAAGGTTCCAAGTTGCTGCATATGGATGATGACCTGAAAAAGGATGTTGTCGGGCAGGACCAGGCCATTGAGAAAATTGTGCTTGCGATTCAGCGCAACCGTGCCGGGTTAAAAGACCCAAACAGACCAATTGGCTCGTTCATTTTCCTTGGCCCCACAGGTGTTGGAAAAACGCATCTCGCCAAAATGCTTTCAAGTCATCTTTTTGATTCTGATGATGCCATCATACGCATTGATATGAGCGAGTATATGGAAAAATTCTCTGTATCAAGACTGGTGGGAGCCCCTCCTGGCTATGTTGGTTACGAAGAAGGTGGTCAGCTAACTGAAAAAGTCAGGCGAAAACCATATTCAGTGGTACTCCTGGATGAAATTGAAAAAGCCCACCCGGATGTATTTCACATCCTGCTTCAGTTAATGGATGAAGGCCGCCTGACAGACAGTCTGGGGCGCAGGGTGGATTTTCGCAACACTATTGTTATTATGACATCCAATATCGGAACCCGGGAACTTTCAGATTACGGAAAGGGAGTTGGTTTTGAAACGGCAACAAGACGTCAGAATTTTGACAAACACAGCCAAAGCATTATTAACAATGCACTGAAAAAATCGTTTGCCCCTGAGTTTCTGAACCGTGTGGATGACGTTGTTATGTTTAACAACCTCAAAGAGGAACACATCAGCAAAATTATTGACATTGAGCTTCAGGGACTCTTTAAGCGGGTGAAAGAAATCGGATATAAAATCAAAATATCCTCGGCTGCAAAGAAATTTGTGGTTGAGCGTGGATTTGATTCCAAATTTGGTGCCCGTCCGCTCAAGCGTGCCATTCAAAAGTACATTGAGAATCCCATGGCGGAAGCTATCATCAAAGCAGATGTAAGGCAGGGACAAACCATAAGCCTTGGATACAGCAAGAAAACCGGCATTCAGGTACGGATTCTGAAGAAATAAAACGCTAAACTCATAAAAAAAGGTCGCCTCAAAGCGGCCTTTTTCACGTTAAGGAAGCTTATCCAAAGCAGAGCCTGGATTAACCGGACATAAGCCCCACCATTAATCAGCATTCAGGCAAAACGGAAATTTATTTACCTTTGCCCCATGGCATCAGAAAAACAACACCAAAGGTATCTGCCCACCAGCAAACAGGAAATGAATGACCGTGGTTGGGAGGGGGCTGATATTATTGTGTTTAGTGGTGATGCCTATGTTGATCACCCGGCTTTTGGTACAGCGGTTATCGGTCGCATGCTTGAATCGGCTGGCTATAAAGTAGCCATAGTACCACAACCCAACTGGCAGGATGATTTGCGGGATTTTAAAAAGCTGGGAACACCTCGCCTCTTTTTTGCTGTATCCGCCGGAAACATGGATAGCATGGTAAACCATTACACAGCAGCAAAAAGGCGCCGCCATGATGATGCATACACACCCGGCAACCGTCATGGAGCAAGGCCGGATTACCCCTCCCTGGTTTACTCTCAGATATTGAAGAAACTGTATCCAGATATACCTGTATTACTTGGTGGCATTGAAGCCTCGCTAAGGCGGTTTACACATTACGATTACTGGCAGGATAAGCTATTGCCGGGAATATTGTACAGCAGCGGAGCTGACTGGTTAATGTATGGAATGGCTGAATATCCTGTTGTCAAACTTGCAAATGCCATTACTCATGGCAAACAGGATGAAGTATTGAATATACCCAATCTGCAACGTATCAGCAATGAAAAACCGGACATCCATGATGCTGTAGAACTGGCTTCTCACGAAGATTGCCTGAGTGATAAAAGGTGCTATGCAGATAATTTTGTCAAGATAGAAACAAACGCCAACGCACTGGAAGGGAAAGCCATGTTTCAGCCTGTTGGAGGTCAGTTTTTGATAACCAATCCGCCGGAAAACAGATTGAGTGCAAAAAAGCTGGATAAAATATACAACCTTCCATTTACACGGCAACCCCACCCACGATACCACGGGAAGGAAGACATTCCGGCCTATACCATGATACGCCACTCCATCAATACACACCGCGGCTGTTTTGGTGCATGCGCTTTTTGTACGATAGCCGCCCATCAGGGACGTTTTGTCAGCAGCCGCAGTGAAAAATCCATCATGAAAGAGGTGCAAACGGTAAAAGACATGCCGGATTTCAAAGGTCAGATTACGGATATGGGTGGTCCCTCTGCTAACATGTATGGCATGCAGCCTGTTGACCTGAACCGATGCAGGAAATGCAAACGGTTTTCATGCATCTACCCATCTGTTTGCGACAATCTGAATACCGATCACAGCAGAATGGTTGCTCTGTACGAAAGAGTCAGACAACAACCTGGCGTTAAAAAACTGAGCATTGGCAGTGGCATCAGGTACGATCTTATTCTTAAGGGAGCCGAAAAATACAAAAAAGCAGCAGGCACATACCTTGAGCAGCTCATCAGATATCATGTCAGCGGACGGTTAAAGGTGGCACCCGAACACACGGAAGATTCTGTATTAAAGGTGATGAGAAAACCCTCATTTGCTTTGTACCACAAACTCAAATCAGAATTTGACAGAATCAACAAAAAACACAAGCTTAATCAGCAGCTCATTCCCTATTTCATTAGCTCACACCCTGGTTGCAGCATCTCAGATATGAAAGATTTACAATCCATTACCCGGAATATGGACACCATCACTGAGCAGGGACAGGATTTCACCCCCACCCCCATGACATTAGCAACCGTAATGTATTACACGGGATTTGATCCTTATACAGGAAAGGCTGTAACGGTTGCAAAAAGCGCTGATGAGAAGAAAAAACAACGCCGGTTTTTGCTTTGATAATACAATGGATTTACCCCCACCACTTCATTCAAACTTGTCTGCAACCATTTTTTTTCGTATTTTTTAGCAAAACTAAAATGAAAAACTATGATTTTAACAGCAAAAGTATTTGAATCCGAATTTTGGATTAAGGTTTACGACAAGGCTTTGGACTGGCTCATATCTGATGGGGTTTCGATATTGATTATCATACTTGTTACGATAGTTGCATTTCGCCTTGTTAAGTTTGCAACAAAGCGCATGAAAAAACTCATATCAAAGCGCTCTGCGCGCGGATCAGGGACTCCGGATCCTGAGGCCGAAAAACGTGCCAACACCTTAATGGGTATACTGAAAAGCATTATGCGCGTGATTATATGGTTGATTTTTATCATGTTGCTCCTAAGTAAATTTGGTGTAAATATCGGTCCCATTATTGCTTCTGCAGGTATTTTAGGTCTGGCAATTGGGTTTGGTGCACAGGAACTTGTCCGTGATTTCATTACGGGATTTTTCATTTTACTGGAAGATCAGCTCAGAACGGGTGATATTGCCATCATAAATGGTACAGCCGGGCTTGTGGAAGATATTGAATTGCGTACAATTACCTTACGCGATTTCTCCGGTACAGTGCATATTTTTCAAAACGGTAAAATCAGCACGCTTGCCAACATGACAAAAGAATGGTCGGCGATTGTGCTTGACATTGGCGTGGCATATAAGGAAGATATTGATCACGTGATGCAAATCATGAAAGAAGTGGGTGAAGATCTTGGAAATGATGAAGAGTTCGGAGCAAAAATGATAGAACCCATCGAAATATTTGGTTTAAATGAATTTGGGGATTCAGCCCTTGTTGTTAAAGCCAGAATTAAAACCAAACCCGGTGAGCAATGGGCAACTGGCCGTGAATACAGGCGCAGACTAAAAATAGCATTCGACAAGCAGAACATTGAAATCCCATTCCCTCACACCACTGTTTACTGGGGCGAAGAAATCACACCCTTAACGCTCAATATGGAAAACACGGAAAAATAAGCAACTAAATAGGCATTCGATGCCGGATTGTATCATGCATTCCGGCATTTGTTTTTATTCATCAGACAACTTGTTGCGGGAACAAAAATCACTACCTTCGCAAAAAATGTAAAATACTGAATATATGGCAGACGATAAGAAAATTATCTTTTCCATGGTGAATGTAAACAAGCGCACACCACAGGGAAAACAAATACTTAAAGATATATACCTTTCCTTTTTTTATGGAGCTAAAATCGGAATTCTGGGACTCAATGGCGCTGGAAAATCAACTGTTTTACGCATCATTGCCGGTCTGGAAAAAGAATATGAAGGAGAAGTAGCCTTTGCCTCGGATTATTCCATAGGGTATTTGCCCCAGGAACCACATCTTGATGATGAAAAAACGGTAATTGAAGTTGTAAAAGAAGGGGTTCAGTCTACAGTTGATCTGTTGGCCGAATACGAAGACATCAATGCCAGGTTCATGGATGAGGAAATCATGAACGATCCTGACAAGATGAACAAGCTGATCGAAAAGCAAAGTGCCGTTCAGGAAAAAATTGATCAGCTTGATGCCTGGGACCTTGACAGTAAGCTGGAGCTGGCTATGGATGCTCTGCGAACTCCACCGGGTGACAAAAAAATCGGTATTCTCTCTGGTGGCGAACAACGCAGGGTGGCGCTTTGCAGGCTCCTTTTGCAACAACCCGACATCCTCCTGCTTGATGAGCCCACCAACCATTTGGATGCAGAGACTGTTCACTGGCTTGAGCAACACCTTCAACAGTATAAAGGAACGGTAATCGCTGTAACGCACGACCGTTATTTCCTTGACAATGTTGCCGGTTGGATTCTCGAGCTCGATCGCGGAGAAGGCATCCCGTTCAAAGGCAACTATTCGCAATGGCTGGAGCAGAAACTGGATCGTCTGAAAAAAGAAGAAAAACAGGAAAGCAAACGTCAAAAAGCCCTGCAACATGAGCTGGAATGGGCTAAAAAGGGCCCCAAAGGTCGTCAGAGCAAGGGTAAAGCCCGGCTGAACAATTATGAAAATATGCTTTCTGAAGACATCAAAGAAAAGGAAGGCAAAATTGAAATCCCCATACCCAATGGGCCACGGCTTGGGCAGGAAGTTATTGAGGCAATTGATGTTGCCAAGGGTTATGATGATAAGCTTTTGTTTGAAAATCTGAATTTCAAACTCCCTCAGGCTGGTATTGTTGGGGTAATCGGACCAAACGGTGCTGGTAAAACAACCCTCTTCCGTCTGATCATGAACGAAGAAAAACCAGACAAAGGCGATTTTAAGGTTGGTGATACGGTAGAACTTGGGTATGTGGATCAGCAGCATGCAGACCTTGATCCCGAAAAAACCGTTTTTGAAGTTATCAGCGGCGGGCACGAACAAATCAAATTAGGAAGCTCCACCATAAATGCCAGAGCTTATGTGAGCCGGTTTAATTTCAGCGGATCAGACCAGCAAAAGAAAGTCGGCGTTCTCAGTGGTGGTGAACGCAATCGTTTACATCTGGCCATGACCCTGAAAACTGAAGCGAACGTGATGCTTTTGGATGAGCCAACCAATGATATTGATGTCAATACCCTGCGTGCTCTGGAAGAAGGCATTGAAAATTTTGCAGGATGTGCTGTTGTTATCTCTCACGACCGCTGGTTCCTCGATCGGATTTGTACTCACATACTGGCTTTCGAAGGCAATTCAAGCGTAAAGTTTTTTGAAGGTACATACAGTCAGTATGAGGAAAACCTGAGAAAACGCCTTGGTGGAGAAATCATACCAAAGCGTGTTAAATACAAAAAGCTCACCCGATAAAATCAGGTTTCAGCTTGCATGGCATCATTTTTTTCGGAAAATCATTATCTTTCGAAAAAAAAGAGCCTTATGAAAAAATCCTTTTACCTGATTGCTGCCATATTAATACTGGTATCAGTTAATACATCCAAAGCTCAGTCTTTGGGATTCTCCTACTTCTTCCCCACCAACGGATATTTCTCGAATCCCATTGCTCCGGTGCATGTATCACTCCCAGTGAAATTCGGGAATTTCATACAGATTTCCCCCGGTATCAGCATGAACTCTATTGGCGGGATGAGCATGGCAGGTCTTGATGATAATCTGGATGCTGATCGCCCATTGGTGGGACCATTCCAGAGCTTTAACGGCAGCCTTGTTCCTGCCATTGTCATACCCACAAAAAGCTTTCAGCTGGATCTCGAAGGTGGAGTGTTCGCCTTTGCAACGATGAATACCAAACTAATGGAGGGGCAGTTTGACAGCATGTATGAAGAGGCTCATCAGCTTGAAGCTGCCAATGCCGTTTTGGATTATGAAAAAGACATTTTTGGCTGGGGCTATGTGTTTGGTGTGAAGACGAGTTTTCGCCTTAAGGACAACATCTGGGGATTTGTTGGGGCAAAGTATTATATGGGTTCTCAGGATATGCCCCTTAGTGGATCGGTTTATACAGGTGATAACAGTATGCTCCCTGTGGACATGCCCGATGCCTCCCTGCAGTACCACGGCTTCGAAATTACCATTGGTGGCGCCATGAAAAAGAAATGACGGGTTTGAGCAAACAAAAAGCCGCTATGCTTGTGCATGAGCGGCTTTTTTAATGAAAAATAACAGTATTACTGAACCACAACACGTTTAATTACTGTGTTGGTTTTCGTTATAACTTTCACAAGGTAAATTCCTGATTCCATATCCAGTTGAACTGCCTGTTTTGTTGCATTGACATCCATATCATGCAGCAATTGCCCGCTAAGGCTGTGTATTTGAATACGCTGAATCTCCTCATCGGATTTCACATAGAATACATCCTTAGCAGGATTCGGATATGTGAGAATGCCATGACCGCTTTGCTCATTGATTCCAACAAAATAATCGAGTTGAACCGGAATCTCATTCCATTCCGAAGCTGGATCATTGCATCCGACAAGAGCCATACCGTAATATGTTGCATTATCCAGTCCTGTGGAAACAAAGTCGATGGTAATGTCCTGGGTACCACTTGCTGCTATTGAACCACTAGCGGGACTAACGGTAAGCCATTCCGGCATCTGAGTACCGACAACGTTGGCACGGATGTTGAAATTACCCATACCATCACCACCAATGCCTTCAAATTCTGACCAGACAACGCCGGTTTTCAGGTAGTTACCGTTATCAACCAGGGTGTTTCCGTCAATACCAAGCACGTAAGAACCATCCGGATGATTAAAGCCGTAACCCACCCAGATTTCGTCACCGTTTAATGGCACAGGTGTATCTAATGTAATGGTGTTCCATGATGTGGCTGTAACCGTAACATCTTTTTGTGCCAGTACTGTGCTTGTACCAGGTGTGATATAGCCATCTTTTGCCCATACATAAACACGAATGGAATCGTTCGTTGGCAGGTCATTAATGTAAATATCCACAGACTCGATGGCCTGGCCTGCAAAAGGAGCCGTGTATTCCGGCAGGTAACGTGCTGCAGCCATTACATCAAAAGTAGAAGCCCAGCCAATGGCACTCGCATAGTCGCCATCGTAGTTGAGTATACCATCCCTGCTTCCGGATTTCACCGGACCACCCCAGTTATATACCGGATAAGCAGAGAAATTCAGGTCTTCTTCTCCTGTGTTTTCCATGCTTCGGACAACCGGGTCACCACTGCTGATAACCGGGTCGGTGTTAAGCGAAACTTCGGGTGGAAGCAATCCACTTTCGACCTCAGTAAACACAAAATCATCCACATAGTAATCATTGTTGGCCGGACCATAGAAGTTAAAACAACCCAATTGGTTTTCACCAGTACCTCCGCTTTCCTGATTACTAAAAACCCAGCCGGATATTTCGGTTCCATCCATATAAAGATAAGCTGAATCCATTTCCATATTGTATTCGATCATAAAATGCATCCAGGTATCTTCAGTGTAGCTGGCAGTTGGTGATGTTGTCTGTCCATTGGCCAGCGTCATGGTTCCACTGGCAAAGGTGCATGAGAACGCCCACTGGCTGCCAAAAATATGCTGCGTGTTAAAATACGCCTCAGCTCCGGCAACAACATAATACTCAAAGTCTACCTGATAGATTCCACTGGTTTTGTTTCCAAAATCGTAGATCATATCATTTCCGTCAACCACATTCATTGATTGCGAACCTGATACAGACTGAGTTGTACTGATTGTAGCATCTTCAGATGTTCCGGGACTGTTTGTCCAGGTTTCCCAGTCGGTTGACTGTTCTGCCACATAGCCACCGGCTGTGTAGGCTTCAAAATCATCAGAAAATACAACGGTTTGCCCAATGGCAAACATGCCAAAAAGCAATGCTGTAAATAAAGTAATTAGTTTTTTCATAACGTTGTGATTTTTGGTTTGCGTCCTACAAGGTATAAAAAATTATTATAGTGACAAAATTAAATTAAATACCTATTTACTTTTGTGCAATATTAAAAGCCACAGCTTAACAAAAAGCTGTGGCTTTTGAATGTATGATGCTATTTTTCTACCAGTCCTTATCAGGTTCGTAAGGTTGAGCTTCCTGGAGCTTTTTCTTCTTTTCGTCCTGCAATTCCTGATCCTTTTTCTCCAACGCATTCAGAATGCGTTCGGCATCTTCTTTACTTAATTGTTGAGATTGTTGCTGTTGTTGCTGATCCTGTTCCTGTTCGTTTTTATTATCCTGTTGTTGTTTTTGTTTTTTCTGTTTGTCGTTATTGTCTTTATCCTGCTTCTTATCTTTCTTTTGTTGTTGTTTCTGTTTTTGCTGTTGCTGCATACGCTTTTTGATGGCTCTGGCCAGAGACATATTGTATTTGGAATTGTAATGATCCGGATTGGTTCGGAGGGCCTGTTTATAGGCTTCTATGCTTTTATCGTATTCACCAGCCTGAAGCATGGCATTGCCCAGGTTGTAATACTGATCTGCACTATTCATCGCACCGGCCTGGGAAGGTTTCATGTAGTTTTTTACAGCTTCTTCATAATTCTCATTTTTGTAGTGTCCGTGACCAAGGTTTTCAAAGAGCCCGGGCGTGTCCGGATTCGATTTAATAGCCTTCTGCCAGTCAAGTATGGCATCTGTATATTCATTATCCTGGTATGCATCCACCCCTTTTCTGTTCAGGCTACGTTCTTCCTGAGCCATTAAAACAAAAGGCAGACACAGAAAACATAATATGGCAAATCCTTTTTTCATCATGATTTTCGCAATTTTAAACGTTGAACCGTATGTTCTTTTCGTCTGCTTATCAGCAATTCAAAAACAAACAAGAGCATAGCTACAGCTAGTGGATACTGGTACTGATCATCAAACTCCGAATACACCTCTACCTGTCGTTCGGCTTTACTCAGTCCTGCGATTTCCTCCAGGATAACATCGAGTCCCGAACCGGATTTACCGGCCACGATATACTTACCATTACCGGCCGAAGAAAGTTCTGAGAGCATGGTTTCATTTAAACGGGTCATCACTACGTTGCCGTCCCTATCGCGATGAAAACCACCATCCGATTCCGGGATCGGGGCACCTTTTTTGGTTCCCATTCCTACACAATACACCTTCACTCCTTCTCTGGCAGCCATTTCTGCAGCCTGAATGGCATTATTATCATGGTTTTCGCCATCAGTAATCAGAACAATCACTTTAGCTGCCTCAGGATCCGAGGAAAAGGCATTGTACGACATCTCAATCGCTTTGCCTATGGATGTTCCCTGAGTCGGCACCATATCGGTATTGATGTTGTCCAGATACATTTTAGCAGCCGCATAATCGGCTGTCATGGGAATCTGTATGTATGCCTGTCCGGCAAAAACCACAAGGCCAAGCATATCACCATCCAGATCATCAATAAAGCCTTCAATGGATCGTTTGGCGCGTCTCAACCTGTCTGGCTTGACATCACGTGCTTTCATGGATTTTGACACATCCAGAGCCACCATGATTTCCACGCCTTCTTTCTTCACTTCCTTAAGCTTAGATCCGAATTGCGGATTTGCAAGGGCCAGTATCAACATAGCAAGAGCCAACATGCTGATGCCAAATTTCCACCACGGACGTTCCGAAGAGTAGTTGACAAGCAGACGTTTCATGAGGTTTATATCCCCAAACTTCATGAGTCTGTTTTTCCAGCGCTTCCTGTTGTACCAGAACAAAAGGAACAAGGCCGGAATTGCCAGCAACAGATAAAGTATTTCTTGGTTTTCAAAACGAAACATATCTCAATAATTTAAGGCAATTGTCTAAATACAGTATTTCTAAGCACAGCTTCCAATATTAGCAGCATCACTGCAACCAACACAAACCAGAAAAAGCGTTCTTCAACATTGGTATATTTCTTTTCCTGTATGATGGTTTTTTCAAGCTGATCAATTTCATCATAGATTTTTCTGAGTTTTTCATTATCAGTTGCCCGAAAGTACTTTCCACCTGTCATTTCAGAAATTTCTTTCAGAATACCCTCGTCAATTTTCACTTCCTGATTCTGATACTGAATTCCAAAGGCTGTTTGAACCGGATACGGTGCTGTTCCTTCGCTTCCAACACCAATGGTGTAAACCCTGACATTGTATTCTTTTGCAATTTCCGCAGCCATTCCCGGAGAAACCGTACCTGAATTATTCACCCCATCGGTAAGTAAAATGGCAACTTTGCTGGCCGCATTGCTGTCTTTCAGTCGGTTTATGGCGGTTGCCAACCCCATGCCAATAGCGGTACCATCGCTGCTGATCATGGTTTCATCAGCCTGTGCAAATAAGCGGGTAAGTTCTTTATGATTTGTGGTTAAGGGACATTGTGTAAACGCTTCTCCCGCAAACACAACCAAGCCCATGCGGTCGTTAGGTCTGTCGGCAACGAAATCCAGAGCCACATCCTTGGCAGCTTCCAGGCGGTTGGGTTTCAGATCTTCAGCCAGCATACTGCGACTGATATCAAGGGAAATCATCACATCAATGCCTTCGGTATCGGTTTGTTTCCAGGAATCTTCATTTTGGGGTCTGGCAAGGGCAACGATCATCAGTGCTATACCAAGCACTCGCAGAACAAACAGACTGTGCCGCAAGCGAATTCTCAGGGATGGTTTCTGGTCTCGGAAAGCTTCCAGTCCGGACATTTTTAATTCCGGATCCTGTCGGTCATAGCGCAGGACATACCAGATTGTAAGGGGGATGATCCCTGTAAGTAACCACAACAGCCCCGGATTAGCAAATGTATCAATTCCCATCATGCCTTGTCTTGTTTTTTGGTTTGTGATTCGGTTGTATTATCACCTTCAGAGGATTCAAGCTCAGCATCCAGCAGATCTGACTCATACTCCCGGATTTCTTTACTCTTATCAACAATTTCATACGCCTGCTTCAGGCTTCGCTCATTTTCATCCGGCAACGGCAGTGAACGTGCAAATTTCACAAAATCTGCCCGTTCCAGGATATCCCGCATTTTCATGCGCAAAGAATCCTGCAGAAGGTTTTCCTCATCGAGTAATTGCATAATCTCCGCGCTGGTTTTTTCCATAGCCTTAACATCATAGCGACGCTCAAGATAGCGGCGCAGGGTGTCGGTTAAATCGGTATAGTAATCTTTAAGCCTGTTTTTAAGCCAGAGTTTCTCGGATTTAATGCGGTCAAGCTCTCTGAAGGCGATCACATGTGCAGGCTCGGCGGGTTTTACCTTTTGCCGGAAAACAGGCTTGTCCTTTTTGTAATACAGGAAATAGTAAAGGCCGGCCAGGATCAATACAATAATGGAGGTAAGCCACCACCAGTTGGTTTTAATAAAACGCCATATGTAATAAAAAACCTCCGACAGAGTAAGCGGAGTCTTGTATAGCTCATCTTCAATATCCTTAATCTGATATGCTGTATACAATGCCTGTGAAGCAACCACAGTATCATATTCCTCCACAAACACAGTATCCCGGGCTCCCGGAATTCTGTAATCATTAAGCACGCCTTTGTGATTAACTACAAACAATTGCATGCGTGGAGCTCCGGCAATCTGGGCAATCTCAGTTTCTGTGCGCAAGCCTGTTGATCTGAAAACCTGACTTGAAAACTGCTGCAAAAGCATCTGTCTTATCGTGTCCTGCAGCATTTTAAGGCTGTCGGGCGACATGCTGTTGCGAACTGAATCGGGAATCTGTTGTTTGATTTCACTGTCAAAGCCGTTTTTCCCAAAAACCACAACACCACTGCGCTCGGCGTAGACCGTATCGACCTTCAGGGTATCAATAACAACAACTGGCTTAACCCAAATTTCCAGCGGGTTAGACTTCAATACACTGCTGTCTGAAGCCGGATTCACAACAATAGTTTGCGAGGGTATCTGAAGAAGACCTTCCTCAAAAGCAGCCAAAACATAAGCTTTGCTTGTCAGTTGCTTTTCTTCTTTATGCGTTTCAGGTTGGGATGATATCACCTCAATACCGGAAGTAACCGTATCATCATCAAAACCCGGAAAAACAATGGTATCCTCAGCAGATGCAGGGACAACCAGTTTTAAGCTAAACTGATCTCCGATCGTGAGGCTGTCTTTATCAATGTTGGCTGACACACTGTACTCCTGTGCATTGATACTCAGGCTCACCGCCAGAAACAGAATTGTTAGTATGTACTTAAATTGCTCATTCATAGCTATCTGCGTTTAAACAATTCGATTAATGGTTTAACATAGTCGCGGTTGGTTTTTAATTCGGCATAATCCACACCAGACTTTTTGAAATTATCAACAGATCGCGAAGCAAATGTTTTATAATCCTTTTCATACTTTTCGCGTAAAGCCTTTCTGGATGTATCCACCAGCATGTTTTCCCCGGTTTCAGGATCCTGCATTCTTACCAGGCCAATGTCAGGGAGTTTTCCGTCACGCTCATCGTACACCCTGACGGCAACAAGATCATGTTTGTTACCAGCAATTCGCATGGCATTAAGGTAGTTATGCTTGTCGATAAAGTCAGAAATGACAAAGGCCGTACAACGTTTTTTTAAAGCATTGGTAAGGTAACGAAGTGCTTCTGCAATATTTGTTTTATTGCTTTGGGGTTTAAAATCAATCATCTCGCGGATAATGCGCAGGATGTGTTTTTTTCCTTTCTTAGGAGGAATAAACTTTTCTACCCTGTCGGAAAAGAAAATCACACCAATTTTATCGTTGTTATGAATGGCTGAAAAGGACAAAACTGCGGAGACCTCAGCAACAAGATCCCTTTTAAGGCGTTCGCTTGTACCAAAATCCTGAGAAGAGCTTACATCCACAAGCAGCATCACCGTAAGTTCACGCTCCTCTTCAATATCTTTACGTAAGGATGATTAAACCGCGCGGTGACGTGCCAGTCAATATTCTTGATCGGATCTCCGATCTGATACTCCCGAACTTCGCTAAAAGCCATACCTTTCCCCTTAAAAGCAGAATGGTATTCGCCGGCAAATATCTGCCGTGACAAACCGCGGGTTTTTATTTCAATGGTTCTGACTTTTTTTATGAGCTCTTTTGCATCCATTTTACGGGATTTTTTAATTCATTTTTTAATTGGACTTCAGGGGTTAGGTGACAGGTGACAGGTGTTAGGGGGCAGGTGTTAGGTGTGTGGTGGTTTACGGGAAGGATTCCTATAATATTTGCCCATTTTTTTTGCTTTTTTTCGTTTCACTTCAGAAAAAACATTTACCAGCTCCTGGCTTTCTTGCTGCAAAAAAATGAGTTCATCATCAGATTTTGCTAATCCGGCATCTTTGAGCAAAGATAACCAGAAAATCGTTTCATCCCCTTCTTCAACAGAAATACATAATTTCGAATAATACTCTGCATCCGAGCGTGCTTGTGTTGCTGCACGGAAATTAGCCGGAAAAGAAGTCCCCGATTTGATAAGCTGGCTAAATAAATCATAAGGAACACCTTCTTTCCTTAATTTCATACAGTACTTAACCAATCTAACTGCAAAATCATAACTTCTTTTTTTGTATTTCTCATTAAATGATTCCATAATTTAAATACATTACCCATAATCTTTAAGATACCACACACCTAACACCTGCCCCCTAACACCTGTCACCTAACACCTGTCACCTAACACCTGCTAATACTAAGGTACTTCAACTTTATTGAGTATTTCTGAAATCAATTCTTCGACGGTTACATTTTCAGC
>CAYQMB010000018.1:0-22421 GCA_964418565.1 uncultured Bacteroidales bacterium
TCAGCGCCAAGAATACGTGATTCATACTCTTTGAGTTCATCGTTAATGTAGCGCTCGGCACTCACCAGGGTTTGTCGCCGTACCCATTCTTCGGGCACTTTATCTTTATGCGTATTCCGCACTTCAAAATAATACCCAAACACATTATTGTATCCCACTTTCAGGCTGCTGATGCCGGTTTCTTCGGCTTGTTCGTGCTGCATTTTCAGCAGGTAATCTTTGCCTGAATGGGCGATATCGCGCAGTTCATCAAGTTCTTTTGAAACACCATCGGCAATAACTTTGCCTTTGTTGACCTGAACCGGCGGGTCATCCTGAATTTCCCGGGCAATTTTATCACGGATTTCGGAGCATGGATTCAACTGATCTGCAATTTGGCGAAGGCCTTCATCATCTTTTTCTGCAAGGCTTTCTTTTACTGGCAGGATAGCATCAAAAGCCGCCTTAAACTGATTGACTTCCCGTGGGTTGATTTTACCCATAGCTACGCGTGAAACAAGGCGTTCAAGGTCGCCAATGTTGGCAAAATGTGCTTCCAGAGCATCCAGAAGGCCGGCATCATTTCTGAGGTAAGCGACACTATTGAGTCGGTACTGGATTTTTTTTATATCCAGCAGAGGGAAAGCAAGCCATCGCTTGAGCATACGCCCCCCCATGGCCGTCGTTGTTTTATCGAGCACATCGACAAGCGCTTTACCACCGGCATTTAATGGCTGGAATATTTCAAGGTTTTGTATGGTAAAGCGATCGAGCCAGACATAATTATCTTCTGTCAGGCGTGTAATCCCTGTAATATGATCATTTTTTTTGTGCTCGGTCATATCCAGGTAATTCATCACAGCACCGGCTGCAATAATTCCGGCTTTTGCATCTTCAACACCAAAGCCTTTGAGATTTTTTGTTTTGAAGTGATTCAGCAGTTTATCATAGGCATTTTCAAGTGTAAAAACCCATTCATCCAGCGGGTATGTGATGTATCTGTCAGCGAACAGATCAGCAAGTTCATCGCCTTTTGAGCGTGGGTAAAGCACCTCTTTCGGGCTCATATTTTGCAACAGCTTATCAGCATACTCACGATTTCCTTCTGCCAGCAAAAATTCGCCTGTGGATATATCCAGAAAGGCCATCCCGGTTTTGGGTTTGCCGGGGTACACACAAGCCAGAAAGTTATTTTCCTTATGCTCAAGCACATTTTCATGCATAGAGACACCTGGGGTAACCAATTCGGTGATTCCGCGCTTTACAACGTTTTTTGTTTGTTTGGGATCTTCAAGCTGCTCACAAATGGCCACACGCTGCCCGGCTCTTACCAGTTTTGGCAGGTAAGTATCCAACGCGTGATACGGAAATCCGGCCAGGGCAATTTTTGATGCTGAACCATTGGCGCGCTTTGTCAGGGTAATGCCAAGAATTTTAGATACAGCAACAGCATCCGATTCGAAGGTTTCATAAAAATCCCCAACCCGGAACAACAGAACAGCATCAGGGTGTTTGCCTTTAATCCGGTAATACTGATCCATCAATGGTGTTTTTCCTGACTTTTTTGCCATACCAATTTACTTTCAGACAAAAGTACAATGAATAATGCCTGATTAAAAACGGAGTTATTAACTTTTTATACGCTGAATTTTATTGATACCGGTACCAGGTTTGCGTGCGATATACAGGACCGATGTAACCTCTGACATTTAACTTTCGGTTATTCTCTGCCCAGATTTTGCACTTGTAAAGTTTTCCGTTATCGGGATCTAGGATTCCGTCTTTACCTTCCCATTTGCCATTATCCAGCTCCAGACCATTAATGATTTGCATTCCATTGATGGGTTCATTTTTCAAATTCCCGTCACACGCTGTACAAAGCGGGTTTTCCTCATCGTTGTCAATGAGTTTGATGATTTTTCCGTACAATTTCCCATCATTTTTATAAATGCGGACAACCGATTTTGCTTTTCCGGTTTTATCATCAACCGTTTTCCACAGGCCCTCTACTGATTGTGCAACCATGAGCATGGGAAGCAGTAACATACTTATAAACAGGCTAATTTTTTTCATAACGATTTTTATTTAGTGCAAAATACAAATTTTATTTTAAACACATGCAATTTCATGCCCGGCGATTTCCCTCATAAGCAGGTAAAATTTTCCGGCAAATTTGGTATTACCCCAAGAAATCTCAAATGCAATAAAGGAGCTTTCATGCTGTTATACTGAATCTTACAATGCATTTTATTTACATAACATATTTTCAACAAAAATTCTGTGACAGAAATTGTTTTTTTTAACCAAATCTTCTTTTAGGTTTGTCTAAAATAAATTTTACTTAACAGCATGAAACAGATATTAATTTTAGGCGCAGGTTTATCAGCAACAAGTCTGATCAACTACTTATTGGAACATGCAGAGACAGAAGACTGGAAAATTCGTTTGGGAGATATTGACGAATCCCTGGCGGCATCAAAGATCAATGGTCATCCCCGCGGGGAGTCGTTTGGTTTTGATGTTAACAATGAAAAACAGATTGCTCAGGAGGTAAATGCCTGTGACATTGCTGTTTCGTTGTTACCGGCAAGTTTTCATCCCTTAATTGCCAGGGCATGTGTGGATCTGAACAAACATATGGTAACAGCGTCCTATGTTTCGGATGAAATGAAAGCACTTGACAAGGAAGCTAAGGAAAAAGGCCTGACACTTTTGAATGAGCTTGGTGTTGATCCCGGTATCGACCATATGTCTGCTATGCGGGTAATTGACAAAATACGCGATGAAGGTGGGAAACTTCAGGTTTTCAAATCAAGCACAGGAGGGTTGATCGCACCTGAATACGATAACAACCCGTGGAATTACAAATTCACCTGGAATCCACGCAATGTGGTACTTGCAGGCCAGGCAACTGCCTGTTTTATCCGCAATGGCAGGTATAAATACATCCCCTATCATCAACTGTTCAAAAGAACAGAAACAACCAGCGTACTGGATTTTGGTGAATTTGAGGTATATCCAAACCGCGACTCACTCTCCTACCGCGAAATCTATGGGCTGGAAGACATCCCGACAATTTTCCGGGGTACCATGCGCCGGCCGGGCTATTGCGATGCCTGGAATGTATTTGTGCAGCTTGGCATGACAGACGACAGCATTGAATATGTGGGTGATGAAAAAACGACTTACCGGGATTTCATCAATTCATTTTTGCGTTATGAACCCGACACATCCGTTGAAGACAAGCTATGCGAATTTATGAATCTGGATCCCTATGGTGAGATCATGAAAAAACTCAAATGGCTCGGCATATTTGACAAGCGTCCGATTGGTATTTCAGGTGCAACACCAGCACAAATTCTGCAAAAATTGCTTGAAGAAAAGTGGGCTCTCGGTAAAGATGACAAGGATATGATTGTCATGCAGCATAAGTTTGAATATGAACTCAAAGGTGAAAGAAAAGGCATCAAATCAAGTTTTGCTTACATTGGTAAATCCCAGGCAGAAACAGCCATGGCCTTTACTGTCGGCACACCTGCTGCCATTGCTGTTCGTTTGCTTGCAACCGGAAAAATCAATCTGACGGGTGTTCATACACCGGTAATACCTGAACTGTATAATCCCATTCTTGATGAGCTGGAAAACTATGGCATCCGCTTTATTGAAGAGGAAATGAACGTGAATTAAAACAGTATCAATTCCATAAAACACAAAACTAAGGCTGTCCGTTAGCAAACGGGCGGCCTTTTTTCTAAGCTCACAGTATATGTTACTTTTAGGAAATTTTATGAGCGTACCGTTTAACTTTTTCAGCCAACTCCTTTCTAATGATCGGTTTACTCAGATAATCATCAAATCCCAGGCGTAAAGCTTCCGTTTTATCAACATCTGCAGCAAAAGCAGTTTGAGCCACAACGGGAATACCCGGGCGCATCTGTTTTATTTTATTGCACACGGTAAATCCATCCATTTCGGGCAATCTGATATCTAACAACACAAGGTTAATATCGGCATATTCATCAACAAGGCGCAAGGCTTCTTTCCCATTGTTGGCAATGAGAATTTTGCCAGGATTCATCCTGCCGAGTAATGCTTTAATAAGTCTGACAGATCCCGGATCATCCTCAACAACCAAAATGGTTTTATCGCTTATATCCTTGATATCATCCTTAGAAGGTTCTGATATTTCGTCTTCATCTTCAGGTGCTTCCACAGCAATGTCGAAACTAAAACATGACCCTTTGCCTTCTTCTGAGCTAACACTGATATTACCATCCATCATTTTCACAAAGGCCTGAGTAATGCTCAGCCCCAGGCCGGCACCTTCAAAAACGCGCCCATCATCGTGTTTCACCTGGCTAAAGCGGTTAAATATCACCTTTAGTTTATCTTTTGGTATTCCCATACCGGTATCGGAAACAGAACAATACAGACGCTGATCTTCACATTTAGCTTCAACCCGGATTTCACCCTCATCCGTATATTTCAGAGCATTTTTGATCAGGTTTGTCAGTATCTGGCTTAACTTGGTTTTATCACATAATACAACCTTGTTACAAAGATTTTGAATATCAACTATCAAATCGATATTGTTTTGTTTGGCTTCATTCCTGAAAAAATCATACTGCTCCTGAAAAACTGCATTCAGATCACATGGCTTAAAATGCAGTTCAGATTGTCCTGACTCGACACGGGATATATCAATCAGGTCGTTGATGATATTCAACATGCGGTTTCCGCTGCGCTGAATAACCTGCAGGTAATTATGATGTTCTTCTTTACTCAGGTCATTCTCTTCCAGCAAATTGGCAAAACCCAGGATTCCGTTCATTGGGGTGCGGATTTCGTGGCTAACGTTTGCCAGAAATGCAGATTTCAATTTATCGCTTTCCTCAGCCTTGTTTTTTGCTTTTCTCAGGGCGAATTCAGTTTGTTTTCTTTCTGTGATATCACGGACGATGCAAATGAGCCCTCCATTATCCAGGGCAGTTAATGAAACTTCCTGTGGGAAGCCGGAGCCATCTTTTTTCATGCCGGTTGCTTCACCGCGCCATCTGCCTTTTTTGCTGAATTCAGGCATAATTTTGTTTTGAAAGCGACTCAGTTCGTCCCCGTTATAAAGTAACTCCCAGGTTTTCCCGATAAGTTCAGCCGGAGTCTTGTAGCCATATATTTCAGCATGAGCCTGGTTCATAAAGGTATATTCGCCTTTCTCATTTAGCAAAGCGATTCCATCAATGGCACTGTTTATGGCCGCGCTTCTATTTTTGAGACGTTGTCTGTCCTTATTCCGCTTCGTAACATCCTCGGTATTTCCAAACACATACATTTTGCCATTCTCAGCATAGGTTTTTCCATATGATCGAAACCACGCCTTTTCACCATCGGCCTTAACAACACGGTACTCCCGGGATATTTTTTTTCCGGGATTCGCAATACCATCCTCAAAAGCCTGTTTCACCTCAGGCATATGATCCGGCGTAATGTATGAAAAGAATTTTTGCCAATTGTTCTTTATGCTATTTGCCGGCAAATTCAGCAAATCATTCACAGTGTTGGCTATGTATGTATTCACAAAGTCGCCATCAGGTGTCACTTCTGCTTTCCATATAACAGAAGGCAGATTATCAGCGAGGCGTTCCATTTCATGAAGTTTGGCTTCCACCTCAGCTTCAGCCTTTTTTCGTGCGGTAATATCGTAAACTGTCACCAGGCCGGCAGGTTTACCGTTGTACATGATGGTTGAACCCGACAAATCCATCCATCTGGTTTTCCCCTGTTTGGTAATGATTTTAAGTTCATACCGCATATTGGCGCCTTCATCGGAAGATCTTGCCCGCCCTGCTTTTTTCACAGCTTTTGTAGAATCGGGATGAGTAAACTCCCAGAATTTCATGGTAAGCAGTTCAGGTATGGAATACCCGGACAATGTTTCTGCGGCCGGGTTTGCATATATCCAGTAATCGTTTTGATGCATCATGATGGCTGTGGCACTGTTTTCAGCCATTTTTCTGAATTTCTCTTCACTTTCCTTCAGTTCCCTGGACAGACGGTTTCGCTCGGTTATATCCAGCAGGGATGCTACGCGTATACTGCTATCTGATTCCATTCCCACACGGACAAGTACATCTTTTTCAACACCTGTTGCATCAACAAACCTGAATTCATGGTCAACGCGCACAAACTCACCTTCAGTGCGTTTCTGATGGTAACCTGACATTCGTTCTATATCTTCCTTAGCCACAAAATCAGACCATCGGAGCTTACCTTCAATTTTTTCAGAAGGCAAAGCTGCAAGCTCTTCAAACTTTTCATTGCAACGTGTTATGATACCGTCATCACCATACGTGCATGTAGCTGTTCCGGTATTTTCAAAGACAGCACGGTACAAAACTTCGGATTGTCTGAGATTTTCCTGTTGTTCATACGCTTTGCTAACATCCCTAAAAACCAACACAATTCCAAGTAGCTCATTATCTGCATTTCGAATTGGTGCAGCGCTGTCGGCTATCTGATACTCTGCATCATCATGACTTAACAAGAGAGTGTGATTTGCAAGACCGACAATTTCACCTGTCTCAAGTACTTTATCCACAGGATTGTCAACCGGTTTGCGTGTAAAGGCATTAACAATCCGAAACACTTCTGTCAGAGGTTTTCCCCGTGCCTCTGCGATATCCATACCGCATAAGTTTTGAGCCACAGGGTTCATGCGGGCAACATTTCCTTTAACATCTGTGGATATTACAGCATCACCAATGGAATAAAGGGTAGTATCGAGGTCATTTTTCACGTTTTCCAGTTGCAGTTTGCTATAAATAGCATCCAGAAAAAATGAAATATCATCGGCAAATTCGTTAAACCGTTCTTTTTCATTATCAATCCTGACAAAATGCTCATCAAGACTCACAGCAATAACTCCAAAAATTTTATTGCCGTAAAACAAAGCTTTAACAAAAACAGCATTTTCTGCATGTTCATCGCTCAAGATGCAATCTTCACATGGTTCTTCGGGCAGGCGTGTATACATGCCTTCAGGCTTGTTAAGCGCTTCATTAAACTGTTCAGGAAAGTTTCCGTTCCGGATTTTTTCTTCAAAAGCATCAGCATTTCGCAGGTTGAAGGAAGCAAATTGTGAGACATGTTTCTCGTTATCAAACAATGCAATCCACGCAGAATCATAAGCTTCCGGGTAATCCTGTACTCCTTTAGCAATTATACTTGCAATCTTCGTGTTATCATCAATCTCCCAAAGCAGCTTATTCAAGTGCTGCATAAGTTTAAAAACAGCATCCTGATGTTTGTGACCCCTTTCCAGTTCTTTCTGACGGGTAATATTTTCAAAAACGGTAACAAAACTGTTTTTACGTGGCTTATACACCTGAATGTGAAAATGCATATCCATAGGCTGATAATAGCTATCCAATGCAACAACTTGCCCGGACTCCACAACAGAAGCATAAGGTTCCAGAAAGGGTGGATTATCTACATCGTATATGTCAGTAGCAAGCCTGTCCCTGGCTTTTTCAACAGGGATTCCCAGAATTTTTTCAAAAAGCGGATTTGCATCAATAAGTTTATAATTAACAATTGAGCCGTTTTGGTCTCTTACTACATCATGCATAGCCCACGCCTTTCCAAGATTATGAAATACATCGGCTATATTTTTGTCAGATAAAGAGGCTGCCATAGGTTAAGTTTTTGTTAAATATACAAAATTTTACATACAATCCGACACAAGCACCTGTAAACCATGCCCAAATGGCTTGGTTAATTACACGCCAAAGCGGAAATTTTGTTTTACGACAAACCTATTGTCCTTAAGATGAAATTCTCATGATTAAAAAACCTGAGATCACTCATCCTCTTTGCCTCAACACTTCGTACATAGAAACGGCAGCAGCTACGGAGACATTCAGGGAAGCAATTTTCCCTTTCATAGGCAGTTTAACCAAACCATCCACATGTTTCATCACCTGGTTGGAGATGCCGGTTTCCTCCGAGCCCATAACCAGAGCAATTGGCATTTTCATATCCTGTTCAAAGATGTTTTCAGAGCCTTTTTCTGTAATACCCAAAACCTTCAGGCCAGAATTTTTAAGAAACTTCACCGCACCGGAAAGCACAGAAGACTTGCATACGGGCACGCGGTTCAGTGCTCCTGCAGACGTTTTCATGGCATCTGCATTGATACGGGCTGCCCCTTTATCGGGGATAATGATGGCATGCACACCGGTACATTCAGCGGTACGTACCATGGCACCAAAATTTCGCACATCTGTCACACCATCCAGGATAAGAATAAAAGGCTCCTCTCCTTTTTCATATATCCCCGGCAGGACATCCTCGATATCAGCAAAATCAACCGGAGACATCCATGCAATGATACCCTGATGGTTTTTTCGTGTAATGCGGTTTATTTTTTCAACAGGCACCCGCTGAATAATAACATCATTATCACGGGCCAGGTTACGGATATCGTGAAAATTCTCTGATTTGAATTCCCTGCTCATCTGGATTTTATCAATGCTTTTCCCGGCCTTAAGTGCCTCAAGTACAGCATGAGTTCCAAACACATAATCTTTCGTATTTTTTTCCATCATTTGCTTTTGTTATTTGTGGCAGAATAGGGATATCCGTTTTGCCATGAAGAAACAGCATCTTTCCAGGCATCTTTATACCTGACATCCCTTACCAAAAGAAATTCATTGGTGCTAATGGATGAATCATCTTTCATAAAACGAAACACAAGCCCTTTATAGTTAGCCGTCTGCCCATAAACCCATATTTCTTTATCCTCGTCTTTATGCACTTTTTGTGGAGCTCCCAGCAAGATGTAAATCATTCCCCTGTCTGTTTGCCATCCGGGCCGGGTTGCCGTAAAAAAGCGGTTTGCCTGTTGCACCCGGTTATAGTATACGCGTATAAGTTCTCTTCCTTGTTCTTCTGATCTGCCGGTTTTCAGCCAGAACCGGTCAATAGCCAATTTAAGGTCATCAGCTTTTCTCAGTATTCTGTACTGACTGCCGGTTACAATATAGCGTATAGGCCCCAGCATATCCCGACTTGTTCTGACCCACGGAAAAAAGTCATCACCAACCCAAAGGCTTAGTCCTTCATTGTTACTCTCGTCAATTGCAAAACGATACAGTCCGAATGTATCAAGCCTTAAGGTATCACCCATGCGATAAGCCTTTCGGATGGAGGGTGTATCGGGATTATACACGGCATTGCCGGTTTTATACGGGGGTGCTGGCAAGACAGAATCGTGTTCATAAATTGCAACTGTGATGGAATCCTTACTGATCAAATCAGATGTCACCCTGAGAGGCCGTTGTGTGTTTACATAATTCCCAAAAACCGGCTGTACTTCAGGTAGCAGATATTCGGGAAAAAGGGCATGCCGGTTCAGCGAATTTGTTTTATCGATATCAAAAATCTGGCGTTTGTATGCTTTCTTATTTTTGTCGATAAAAATCATGGATGCGAAATATTTAGCTCCGGAATCCAGCTTCAGGGGTATATATGTCACAAACCAGGTTTGCTGATCAGCATCCGGGGTATAGGATAATTGTGCAGAGTCAACAATCTCGCGTGTTTGTGCATGTCTGATGGCATATTTTACGCCAAGGTGTTTATCCCCACCGTTTTCATTGCCTGCATTTGGAGCCGGCATCATACGATTTACGTTGATACGGAAGAACAGGAATGTTTCGGATTCAGATGCATGGTAATACCTTACCATTGGCTGGATATTGGCGCTGGCCGGATTATACAGATTGGCATAATTCGGTTTCTGCTGTCTCACCGGCTTTTGCTCATAGGATGTGGGGACACAGGCAGCTGCCAGCAGGATGCTCAGAAATGCTGATATGGTTTTAATCTTCATCTTCATAACCAAACAATTCGTTCATGTCCCTGAGAAAACGCCTCATGTATGTTTTTGAGCCGAGAGAATACCTGTATGAAGGCTGATTACCACTGGCTTTAATGATTCGCTCACCGGGACGTGTATCATAAACGGCTTCATTAAACTCGGTATTGCTTGAAATGGCTGCCATATTACCGGAGTTATAGCGGAAATAATACCAGCGTTGTCCATCCAGTTCAAAATACATGTGGAAGGTATCGCCTCTGCGGTTTTTCTCCAGGGCAATAAAACTAAACACATTCCGGTTTACCGGGTTATCAGCCAGGCTGGAAATGCCAACAGGACCTTCGTGGATATACATGCTTTCGGATTTGTACCATTTCATCCTGACATCTGTAAGGATTTTCAGGTTTTCCATGGCATCGGGCATTTTATCAAGGTTCCCCATGCTCAACTGGGCAAACCACTCTTCCGCATCTTCCTGACCGAGGTATTCGAGGATTGCCTGCTCGTAAACATCCCCACCAAGATCAGTACCGGTAAGGCCGGGAGCTTTATTTATTTCTTCTGCCAATATGTCCAGTGCTTTATCATTAAAATGGAAATCCATCATCAGGGTTAAATCCATAACGCTGGTATCCTTTTCCGGATCATGGGCAAATTTCCCAATCGGATTGGGTTTAAACAGTCCGAACTCTTCAGAGAAGGAAAATCTACCCTGTCCGTTCATTGTGCAGTCGATCCGGCCAAAACGCAGGAGGTTTCCCGGCAGGCTTTCTTCTTCCAGCTTATCTTTATTGGACACCTTGTAAGACATATCCTTGTCATCAAACATAAGCAACCCATCAGCCATAAACAGGCTATAATCTGTTCTGCGCTCTTTTTGAGAATAAAATGCCACATAGGAAGAATCCCGGTAAATATTCAGACCCAGTGCCAGTTCTGAGTTGTTAATGCTGAGCGGTGTGCTGTCAACAGGAATAGCGACGTACTCCGGATCAATAAGGGTGTCAAATTTCAGCCATTCAGACTGGATTTGCGGGCAATCGTGTTTGATTTTTGTTGCTCCGTCAAAATTCAGGTTTTTACGATTTGCTTCCAGTTTAACATCCCCCTGGAAACGGAAATTAGGGCTAAGGCTGAATTCGTCAGGCTTTGCAATAGCTCCCTCTGCGTAAGTTTGTCCTGTATCATCCACACCGACACGATTAAACGCAAAGGTTTGAATTTGTCCGGCTTTATCAACATAATCATATTCACCATAGCCTGTGTAGCTGTTTCGGCTCTGAATGTTTACCGTAGCGTTCTTGATGGTATGATAACGGTTGGTTGTATTTGCAATTATTTTTGCATCCTGCAGCGGTTGCATCACAGCTTTCTTTTCCACAACCACTTCCCCGTCTCCGGTATAGATGGTAGCATCAGCAACCCTGATAAACTTGACACCTTCTGCGGTAATGATATAATTCTGGAGATCGTATTTTGCAGAAGGGGCAACAAACTGCAGAGAATCCTGCTCAGGATGCACAGAAATGAATTTCGGTCCTTCAAGGAAAAGGTCCTCCCATGCCTCATCACTTATATCTCCATCATTTTGTAGCTTTTCAACGGTTGCAGCATCACTTTTGATATCCACATACTCCTCATCCATATGCCAGACCAGTTCTTTCATATAGCCAATGTACTGGTTTTTTGGAAAGGTAACATAAGAGCCTTCACCGTTGGTTTTAAAATGCCCCCTGCGTTCAGGGAAATCAATGTGTGCATTGACATTCATGGTTGAAAAATCAATATTGAGTTGATTTTCGGTAAACATTTCAAAATCTGCCGTATCAGCATCAATATACTCCCGCTGGTATGTAAACTGGTTGGATGTCAATTTGGATCTGTCAATATCCATCACCCCACTGCCACTCAAGCCTGCCGGGGTAAGTTTCAGTGTTCCTTTCATCTGCGACTGGTCTTCAAACATCACAAACTTTTCCTGAACAGTTCCAGCCAAATACTCATCCATATAAGGATACCAACGAATCTGATTGTTTGTACCATGCACCTTCGGGCATTCTACAGGTGTGTTTTGTGCCTCAATATCAAATTTTGAGGCGTGTGCCAATAGTGAATCGGGAAAAAACAAGACACTGTCAGCCATTGTAGTGCTGTTAATGTAATCAATTTTTCCGGCGCCTCTCAGCCCCAGGTTACTGAGATCCATATGCCGGGTATAAGTGCCTTTGCCTTTATATACAGGGTATCCCACATCCGGTGTTATGCGGTGAAAGCCAAGCGAGTAATCGGGTCTGACCACCAGGGTTTCTTTGATGTCGGGAAAAATATCTGCGGAGAAGAAGGTCCCTTTAAACCGGAGATTTTCCCGCGCATATCCATGCAAGCTATCCAGACTGTAAGGATTAATTTTAAAGAAGAACTCATTACGGTGATACACCCTGTTGTATATTTCAGGGTCATCGTAATACACATAAGCTTCTTTCTCGGAATTAAATTTCGGGAAAGCAGCCATTTCCTGCCTGCCGGATTTATTTCCGGGATCATCAATAAAAAATTCACCTTTCACATCCTCAATGGTAGCCTGCACCTCTTTTAAGATTTTCCCACCATCAGCCATGGTCTCCCCTGTTTCAACCAGCATTTTCATGGAATCACACTGATCCATATCCACCATAAAATCGTTGTAATCGAATTTAAACTCATGGCCGTAAAAGAAAAACTGGCTGGCTTTCATGGTTCCGGTAAACAGAAAATCCCGATTCTTTTTCAGGATAATTTTTTTATCGATGGGATAAATTTCCACATTCTGAGAGTCGGATAAGTGAACGGAGGGAACACCATTAATCTGCAGATCATAATTCAGCAGACTCAGCGTGGCATTCGGTGTGCGGCCACTTGTGCGTGAATAAAACTGGATAACATCGTAATCAATTTGCCCGCGCAAGGCATCCAGGTATTTATACATTTCCGGTTTAATCTTAATATCCTCAGTTTCTGTATCGTAATGAATAAAGCCAAGATAAGCCAACCGCAGGAGCATTTTTTTCACCTGATAGGGTGAATATTTAATGTATCTGGAAAAATCGACCAGGTTAAATTCAGGAGATCCCCAATGCCCAACAAAATCCTCAAGGCGAATAAAGGGGTGAATATCATCTTTCACCTGTATTGCCCGGTATCGTTTTTCTGAATAAAAATCGGCAGATTCAAAGAATGCTTCGTTTACTTCTGACATGGATTTGAGCATACCAAGCTGCATTTTGTACTTTTCAATGTTCCATTGCAGCCAGGTGAAATCCATATGGATTTTATGATATGAATTGGTAAAATACACTTTTGACATTCCTTCTTCGTCGCGCTGAAGGTTTAAAAGCTTATTTTCAAAGGTGTAACGCATGATCAGGCTTGGATGATAAATGGAATCATCACTAAGGTGCAGGGTAACCTCGGTATCATCAGAAAACACTTGTTCTTTATCCAGCGTAAAAGCCTCACTTTTGGCCACCAGCTTAATGGTATCGCTTTTTGCGATGGTAATTTTTGCTTTTTCATCTTTCACGCCTGTACCGATAAAGCGTTGTCCTTTCATGGTAAAACCACCTTCGTAATCGATACCTGTGAGTACACCTGACAGTTCAAATTTTTTGGTGTATGTGTTAAAACGCGGGTATGATGATTTTACAGGGCGGTCAAGGTTTCCGGCTTTATCTTCCAGTTTTCCGTAAAGCGCATTTTCAAAATAATACAGGTTTACAAACTGAGCAGAATCGGCTACAATCTCAGGTTTGTCAAATTCAAGGGAATATTTATTCAATGTGGCATAAACCGAATCGGCCGGCATACCCACGCGCTCCCAGGTGATTTTCCCATATTGTCCTGACCATTGCTCTTCCAGAGGATTTGCCGTACCGGATGTGCCGGAGATTTTTATACTGTCCCTGTTATGGTAACCAACAAGGTCCACATTGGTAAACTTCACATACAGGCCGTTGTCTCCATAACCGATATTATCAGGCAGGTGCGATACTTTCCACAACACGCGAGGGTGGCGAAACAAAACGGATTCTCTGAGCAAATCGTTAGCAATAAATTGATATTCTGAAATCTCTTTACTGTTCAGGTAACCATCCGCTGTCAACAGGTTATTCAAGCCTGTCCGCCATTCCTCATACTGTCCGCTGTTAAAGTCATTGCGATAAAACAGCATCATATTTTCAGCGTATAAAAACAAATGAGGCCAGCTGCGGGCTCCTTTTGACTGCAACAGGTTGGCCGTTTCAATAAATGCATCCTTTTCTGATGGTTTAAGGCTATCAGATCCCCAAAACACCTCCATCTGTTCTGCCAGAACTTTTCCTTCTTTAGCATCCAGCTTAACATTATCAATGGCCTTACAAAATTGTTTACAAAAAGCGTTGTGTTCTTCCGGAAATCCATTTTGAGCATTAGCGGACAGAGACATCAAGAGGGCAAAAAATGCAAATACGATAAACTGGCTAAGGTATTTCAGCATAGATACAAATTGTTTGTTAAGCATGGCTACAAATTAACAAAATATGCAACACACCAATCATTTTCCTGAAGAGAATCTTCAAAATTCAGGCCATATTTACGAATTTGATCATTTATGCGTGGCAAATCCGAGGTATAAAAACCGGAGATTAACAAACAGCCTCCTTTTTTTACTTTTTTCTTTAGTTCACCTGCATTGTCAAGCAGGGTATTCATATTGATATTGGCTAACACCACATCATAGGCACCCGAAGCTTTATCAAGGCTTCCTTTAGCAGTTTCAATCAATTTGCAGTTGTTAATGCTGATGTTTTCACGGGTATTATTGATCGCCCAGTCATCGGTATCAATTGCATTAACAGAAGCGGCTTTGCGTTTTTCAGCAAAAATCGCCAGTACACCGGAGCCAGTACCCCAGTCAAGCACAGATTTATCCACCAAGTCACATTGTAACATCCGTCGTATCATCAGCCTTGTGGTTTCATGATGCCCGGTACCAAAAGCCATTTTAGGGTGAATATCAATCACATAGTTTGTGGGATTTTCGGGTTTATGAAAATCAGCTTTGATCATCACCCTGTCATCCACCCGGATTTCGCGGAATCCCTGTTCCCATTCTGCATTCCAGTTTTTATCTTCAATGTGAACCTTTGACCACTCAAGGAGCATCTGATCCAAAAAAAGCGTAAGTGCTTTTTCATTGTGATTATTTTCAGGCAGGAACAGATTAAGGGAGGCATCATCCTCCTCAAAGCTTTCACAGCCTAGCTCACTCAATTGTGCAATGAGGATATCAACCAACTCACCGGTAAGGTTTTTTGAGGAAACGGAATATTTTATGTAAGCCATGTTTAGAAGGCTTTAAGAATACCCATAAAGGAATCTGTTTTCAGGGATGCTCCGCCAACCAGACCTCCGTTGATGTCGTTTTGAGCCAGAAGTTCGCTGGCATTTGCAGGCTTCATGCTTCCGCCATACAAAACGGGAATGGCATCTGCATCAATGGATTCATAGCGATTTTTGAGCAGTTCCCGTATCCAGGCATGCATTTCCTGTGCCTGCTCCGGACTAGCTGTTTCGCCTGTCCCGATTGCCCACACAGGTTCATAAGCAATGACTGTTCGCATAATATCTTCTTTGTCAATGTGAAACAAGGACTCTTCAAGTTGTTTTTTCACCACCGCTTTATGCTCTCCGGCTTTCCGGTTTTCCAGCGTTTCTCCGCAACAAAAAATCGGTCGCATAGCATTTTTCAGGCAAATGTCAACCTTATTTTTCAAGCCAGCATTTGATTCCATAAAAATATGTCGTCGTTCACTATGTCCGATTATCACGTAATGAGCACCTGTGGATTTTATCATCATGGGCGATATTTCACCGGTGTATGCACCCGACTCATATTCTGCACAATTCTGAGCTGCAACAGATATACGCCTGTAATCCACGATACCGACAATCTCGGAAATGTGGGTAAAAGGCACAGCAAGTATAATCCGGATACGGGGATCAACGCTTGCGACCTGTACATGTTTGTCAATGTCTGCTGCGAGTTTCATTCCCGCCTGCAGGTCTGTGTTCATTTTCCAGTTAGCGGCTACGATTTTAGGTTTCATACCAGGATTTTTTATCGACAATTATATGTTTACGTTTCAGATAACTAATCAGGATAACGGTGAGCAGGAAAATCAAAAAGGCAGCCAATCCGAGGGTCCAGCTCAGCCATATGTTGCTTTGCTTCACTTGCTTACTTAGTGAATTAGCAACAAGTCTGTCCTGCAATTTATGTACATTTGGCACATCATTAATATGCCATTTATCAAGGACGGTTCCTTTTTTCACCAGCATAATACCGGGATTGGAACGCACCATTGTTTTCAGGGTAATTGGATCCGTGCTGTAAAACTCAAAAGGAGCGCCTGTTTGCTTAATGTATTCGCGTACAGTTTCTTCAGTAGAAGCCGTGAGGAATAAACACGGCATATCATTTGCTTCACAGTAATCGTACAGGTTATTCAGGGAATCCTGATTCACCCGTTTCGCGCTTTCCACATCCCATGAGATGATAAAAAAGGTATAGCGGTCATCAGCCAGCACAAGGTCAGTGATATCTTCAGGGGCTCTGGGTTCAGAACTAAGGTTTGCTGCATCGTTATAATAAATGGCATCGATAAACATCCAGCTTTCATCCGGGATATCGTAAACGGTAAATTCTTTTGTTTCGCCGTCTTTTTCAAAAATGAGCCCAATGTTTTCCGGAAGGATTTTAACGTCAGAATTAACAGCAACAAACTGCCAGGCATCTTCCCGCGGCAGATTATCAATAAAAAACTCTTCGGTGGCACCATTGGCTTCAAAGCGGAACGTAACTTCGAACAATGTTTCAGGTGTTATGGGTTCACCTGGTTCAGATTCACTTTCAGACAAGGGCATGGTAGTTATACTGAAGTCATGAATTGGCGGCACATAGCCCTCTTTGACAAGCTTATTTTTGGTTTCGTTCCATTCCCACTGGCTTTCATCAGGGATATTATCCACATCAAACTCTTTAAGCTCGCCGGTTTCTTTGTTTTCGTAAACAATAACCGTCTCATAAACCGGCACATTGCTTTTTTCCGACTCAGGTATTTCCATACCTGCCTGGATATTTTTGCCGATGGCATATGGTCTGAAATCAATAACAGGCAGGTGTTTCAGACTATAAACACTGATCCATACGGTTCCTGCAGCAAAGATAAAAAGCAGGAAAGTCTGAAAGCCATTGGGCAGGTATGGTTTAAATTTATTACGGTAGAGAAAAACCAGCACTGTCATGACCATCAGCACCACATTTTTCCAGAAGGTAGCCCAGTTTGATAAGATGATGGCATCACCAAAGCAACCACAATCATGCACAGGATTAGCAATAGCGATCCATAATGTCAGGGGAAGAAAAACAGCCATAAAAAGCATAACACCCCAGGCACCCAGGCGTGGCTTGAGATTAAACAACAATGAAATACCAAGCATTAATTCAGCGACAGAAAGTATTATTCCGAAAGTCAATGCCGCAGGCTCAAGAAACTCCAGCCCCATGGCCAGAAAGTAGTCAACAAATTTAAATTGCACACCCATGGGATCAACAAGCTTGACAAAGCCCGAGAAAACGAATACTATGCCTAAGAGTACTCTGAATATATTATTTAATGCTTTCATAGAACAAACATTTAATTATTGGTTCATTTCGGAATTAAAACTCCAAAATTAACAAATGTTGACAAAATGTGAATGACAAAAATCAGACTAATCGACAATTTTTTGATTTTTCAACAGCGTAATCATTTTATCAAATATCTCGTCAGCTTTCATCATGTTGCCGTCATCATCGCTACAATCAAGCATTTGCAGTCCTTCTTCACGCTTTGCAATCAACTTATACATATTACGAACCGTTACCTGAAAGCGCATATCTGCTTCATGAATATCCCCTTTTCCATTGAGGTAATCCCGCTCTGTGCCCTGACGGTTTTGCGACAACCGACTTTCCACAAAAGACAAAGGGACGTTCAGAAACAAGCTCATGTCAGGTTTGGGGATGGTAAAATAATCAAATTCTGTACGCAGAATCCAGTTCATGAGATTCATTTGTTCAGCCGGGTTATCAAATTTGGCACACTGATAAGCAATGTTGGAATACACATACCTGTCAACCAGAACAAATTTATTGTCTTTTCGCCACCGGTTAATCAGCTCTGCGGCATCACCCTGATCGCCGGCAAACAACAGGGCCACAAGGTAAGGATTAACATCATCGTTTTCACCCAGGTCTCCACGGAGAAATTTTGCAATAAGCTCCCCATACACCGGTGTATGGGTACGCGGAAAGTGGATGTATTCATGGCTGACATCCTTCATTTCAAGCCAGTTTCTCAGCATGTTTACCTGAGTAGACTTGCCGGAACCGTCCAGACCTTCAATCACGAGAAATTTCATATGCAATGAATTTGTATTAATTTTATCACGCTCAACAAAGATGCTTAAAAAAAATGTTTGATCAAAGATATCAGATTAATGCCGGAGGAAAACTTATCAGTTTTGATAAGGTAAAAATAATGGGCATAGTGAATGTAACCCCTGACTCATTTTATGATGGTGGCAAATACAAGCACAGGGATGGTATAAAAAAGCGCATCAGTCAGGTAATAAACGAGGGTGCTGACATCATAGATATTGGCGGCATGTCAACACGTCCCGGCGCAGAAATGATTTCACCCTCTGAGGAATGGGAACGGCTGGAGCCTGCACTCGAAGCAATCCGCGAATCATCGGCCGGCATTCCCGTTTCTGTTGACACCTTTCGCTCAGAAATTGCCGACAAGGCCATCAGCAGATTCAATGCCGGCATTGTTAATGACATTTCTGGCGGACAACTGGATAAAAGCATGTTTGATTTCATTGCAGATAAACAGGTTCCCTATGTGTTAATGCATATGCAGGGGACCCCGGCAGACATGCAAAAAAACCCGCAGTATGAGGATGTCATTGGAGATGTGATACGTTTTTTTCATAAACGCATTGCCATTCTGCGCGACAAAGGTGTGCATGACATCATTATTGATCCCGGATTTGGTTTTGGCAAAAACCCGGACCATAACTACGAATTGTTTCGATACCTGGAGCGTTTCAGCATTTTCGAATGTCCGGTACTCACGGGCCTCTCCCGAAAAAGCATGATAACACGGCTATTGAACCTTTCTCCCGCAGAGAGCCTGAATGGCACCACTGCCTTGCACAGCATTGCCATTGAAAACGGCAGCAATATTTTGCGTGTGCATGATGTGGCCGCTGCAAAACAAGTTGTTACCATTATGGAAAAGATCAATGCCAGTTCAAATAAAAACTGGTGATTTAATATTTCATTAAAAATTTATATCTTCGGCATTCCTATGATGCACGCATTTATCAGTGTCCGCTTTCTTGACATTGTTGACATATTTCTGGTTGCTTTCCTCCTGTATCAGTTGTATATGTTGATCAGAGGAACTGTGGCCATACGGATTTTCATCGGAATCATGTCCATCTATTTCTTTTGGCTGATTGTAAAGGCAATGAATATGGAGTTGCTCGGCTCAATTTTAGGGCAGGTTATCGGAGTTGGAGTAATAGCCTTGCTGATTGTCTTCCAGCAGGAAATCCGGCAATTTTTGCTCATGATTGGCAACCAGAAATTCATCAACCAGCACTTGCCCTTTATACGTTTTTTCAGGCGTAGCAGTCCAATAGCCAAATCACAGATAGAAACAATTGTTCAGGCATGTGAGTATCTTGCAGAAAATTATATTGGCGGCTTGATTGTCATATCCCGTCATTCCGACCTGAAAACTCACATCAGCAGCGGAGAGATTATCAATGCAGACATATCAGAGAGACTCATCGGAAACATTTTTTACAAAAATGCGCCCTTGCATGACGGGGCCATCATTATCGTAAAGGAGAAAATCAGGGCTGCCGGCTGTGTTTTACCCGTTTCCCAAAATCAGGACATTCCCAAAAAAATGGGATTACGGCACCGGGCCGGGATTGGAATGACTGAACGTACCGACAGCATTGTCATTATTATTTCAGAACAAACCGGCGAAATAAGTGTTTCCAAGGAAGGGAAGATATATACAATAAAGACAAGCGAACGACTAAACAAGTTTTTAATCAAGGAGGTAGGTCAATGATCATTGCTATCACCGGGTCAAGCGGTTTTATCGGGCAATATGCCAAACAGCATTTTATCACTCAGGGACAAAAAGTTATCAGTGTCCCGCGGGAAGTGTTGTATCATACCGAAAGCCTGACAAATCTTCTTGAAGGTGTTGATGTTGTCATTCACCTTGCAGGATTCCCCATTACCAAACGGTGGACTCCCGTAAACAAGCGAAAAATATACAACAGCCGGGCAAAAACCAGCCACAATTTAGCCGAAGCAGTAAACCAGGCAAAAAACCCACCCCGTTTGATTATAAGCACATCTGCAATAGGCATTTACAACAACATTCATTACCATGATGAGGACAGTAAGGATTATGCCGATAACTTTTTAGGTGAAGTATGCAAAGCCTGGGAAGCCCCATTTCAACACCTGCATTCAGATAAAACCCGTGTTGTCATTCCCAGACTTGGCGTGATTATCGGTCCCGGCAGCCTGATCAAAAGCCTGTTAAACCTATTCAAAACCGGACTCGGTGGCAAAATAGGCCATGGTGAATATCCCATGCCCTTTATCCATATCGAGGATTTGCTCCACTTTTATGACGAGGCAATTGAAAATGATAACTACTCCGATATTTATAACCTTGTTGCACCAGCCATTATCACCAACGAAGAATTTACTAAAGCATTTGCCGATGCGTTAAACAAAAAGGCTCCTTTCAGCATCCCACCGGTGGCAATCAATCTGATCTTTGGCAAAGGACTCATGACCATCATCAACAACCCCATTGTCATCCCCAAACGTTTACTGGAAGCAGGATTCAGATACAAAAAAGACCAAATCGATGATGCCATAAAAACCAGTCTTAGTGAACTCAACAAAAATAAAAAGCAATAATAATCCCTCACAGGCAACCAATTTACTTTTAAAAGAGTCTTAAAAATAGTATCTTTGCTACTCTGAAAAGAATACAATTATGAAAAAACGCAATTTACTTATCCTTATTTCCGCCATTATATTAACCGGATTCTTTTTCACTGCCTGTGAAGACGAACCGGCGGATACTAACCGTCCATTAATGACGGCACTGGTAGAGGGAAGCACATGGCGCAGTCCTGAACCCAACGCAAGGGTTTCAGACAATCAGATTATTGTTTACGGAACATCGGCTGACGGACAATCCATTCAAATCACAGTATATGACGGGGAAAAAGGTGTATACACGCTTAATGCTGCTAACCTTCATGAAGGAACCCTCACACCAAACACCAGCAGTTACGCCGAAATTTACTCTACCAGCAACCACAGCGACGGAAGCGGTCAGGTCAGAATTTCATCCATAAATGAAGATGATCGGACAATTTCAGGAAGCTTTAACTTCAGGGCGTATAAACAAGATGGAGGATACAAAAATGTCACAAATGGTGAGTTTACCAAAGTACCGTATAAATACATTAACACCTCCGATACTACCTCTGTGGTAAATGTTTTAACTGCCATCGTCGATGGGGATGATTTCACTGCAGCCAACATTTCAGCCGCTGACAGCAGCGATATCATTCATATAACAGGCTCGCTTGATGAAGCTTTCGAAAGCATTACACTGGAGATTCCCAACACCCTTGGCGGTGGTGCTCACAGTATTGATCCAAACAATGGCCCGGTTATGGCTTTCTACCAGGAAGGTCTGAGCAATTACCCCGCAGTAGCAGGATCAACCACCATATCGGAACATGATACAGAAAACAACATTATTAAAGGATCTTTCTTTTTTAATGTGGAAGACAATGACGATCAAACGATTGAAATCTCAGGTGGTTATTTTGAAGTACAATATTAATCTCACACATTCATAAACAGATTAAAAGGTTGTCCGCTGGTTAGCGGACAGCCTTTTTTTCATATCATGATAATCTTCATTTTTTTATTCCTGTAAAACTGCTTTTTTCGCAGTTCAAATAATTGAACCATGCCAAATAAAAACATACTCCTACAGTGCGCCTTCTCTATGTTGATGTTGCTCAGCCTGATATCCTGTGAAAAAGCAAATATAGACCGTCCGCTCATGACAGCTAATGTATCGGGTGAAGACTGGCGTTGCGCTGTACCAACAGCAAGCTTTTCAGACTCTGTGTTTGAGATCAGAGGAGAATCGCATGATGGGCTGACCATCGTCTTGCGTGTTAAAAGCCTCAACACAGGTAATTTCTCACTGACCAATTCAAAAGAAAACTCAGCCTGCCTGATTCCCAACAAAAGCCAGCATGCATATCATTATCGAAATGGCAAGCTAAGCAAGGAAAGTTATATCGCTATCACAAACATCAATAAAAAGAAACAGGAAATCAGCGGAACATTTTACTTTGAAGCCCACCA
>CAYQMB010000018.1:22521-37394 GCA_964418565.1 uncultured Bacteroidales bacterium
CGCAGCGGGTATTTTAAACCCGCAGAGCTTGCCTCTTTCCGCAAAATCGACAGCCGTCTGCAGGGACACCCTACAACACATGAGGGCCTTCCAGGTGTGCGCATTGCTTCCGGTTCGCTCGGACAGGGTTTATCTGCCGCTGCAGGAGCAGCTCTGGCAAAAAAATTAAATAATAACGACGCTTTGGTGTATTCACTCCATGGTGACGGAGAACTTCAGGAAGGCCAGATTTGGGAGGCAGCTATGTTTGCCGCAGCTAAAAAAACCGATAATTTAATTTCCACTATTGATTACAATGGCAAGCAAATTGATGGTCCTGTTGATGAGGTAATGCCGCTTGGTAATCTTAAAGCCAAATGGGAAAGTTTTGGCTGGGATGTGCTTACCTGTGAAAACGGCAATGATATGACATCTGTAATCAACATACTGAAAGAAGCCAAAACCCATACGGGAAAAGGCAAACCCGTAATGATTCTGATGAAAACAGAAATGGGGTATGGAGTTGATTATATGATGGGAACCCATGCATGGCATGGCAAAGCACCCAATGACGAACAACTGAAACAGGCACTTGACCAGCTTGAAGAAACCATAGGAGATTATTAATGCGGCGTTTATTCCACATAGCGGTAATTGCTCTTTTCATGCTTATTACATCAGGCGTTGATGCCCAGCAGCGTATCATCACCGACAGCATTAACATGGACACAAGCACCGTTCGTAATCAGTCGAAACCGCTGACACGAATACTTTTCATTTTTGATTCATCCCAATCCATGCTTGGTCGTTGGGATGGCCGCAGAAAAATTGACGTGGCCAGAAATCTGCTTGGTGAGATTCTGGATTCTCTCAACACACTGAATGATGTTGAAATCGGATTGCGGGTATATGGACATCAAAAACCTGTTCCACCGCAGGATTGCAGCGACACCAAACTGGAAGTTCCGTTTTCAGAAAATAATGTTGATGAGATAAAATATGTTCTCGAAGGCCTGGTTGCAAAAGGTACAACACCCATTGCACGCTCCCTTGAGGAAGGCGCCTACGATTTTCCCGATGACGAGTTCAGCCGTAATATTATCATTCTCATCACCGATGGTGTGGAAGCATGCGATGGTGACCCCTGCGCCGTATCACTTGCCCTGCAGCAAAAAGGCGTAATTCTGAAACCCTTCATCATTGGGCTGGGGCTGGATGTGGAGCTCAGGGATGTATTTGATTGCGTCGGTTTTTATTTTGATGCTACCAGCAGCAAACAATTCAGACACGCTCTGAATGCTGTTGTTGATCAGGTAATGAATTTCACAAGTGTACAGGTTAACCTGCTGGATACGGAAGGTAAACCAACCGAAACCAATGTCACCATGAGTTTTCACGATGAGTTGTCAGGCGACATTCGCTACAATTACATCCATACCATGAACGAAGAAGGCAAGCCCGATACGGTACTGCTGGATATCATGACAAAATACGACCTTCAGGTACATACAATTCCGCCGGTTTGGAAAGACAGTATTGTGCTTGAACCGGGCATTCACAACATCATTGAGCTGCCTGCACCACAGGGATATCTGAAAACAAGCGTTGCCGGTGATAACCCTGCCGACAATGCCATTCAGGTTATCGTTCGTAAAAACGGTGAGATGAATACCTTAAATATTCAGGGTGGAAACAGTGTTCAGAAATACATAACCGGAACATACGATCTGGAATTTTTGAGTTTGCCACGCATTGTTATTGATGATGTGGAAATTTCTCAGAGCGATATCAGCAAAGTAGTAATACCGGAACCGGGAACAATAAAAATTGATTTTCAGGACCACCCCATTGGCAGTATTCTGCATGAAGAGGGTGATAAACAGGAAAAAATCCACACGCTGAATCCATACAAGAAAGAACTTGTATTACGCTTGCAACCCGGCACGTATAGGCTGGTTTACAGATATGCCAATGACAACAAGACCAAAAACAGTGTAGAAAAGCAATTTAAGATCAAATCAGGAAAAACCTTAATTGTAAAAACAGATTAACATGAAATCATTTGAAATACAAAACGTAAAAGATACCCGTTCCGGTTTTGGAGCAGGCCTCACCGAACTCGGAGCAAAAAACAAAGACGTTGTCGGATTGTGTGCGGACCTTACAGGCTCACTGAAAATGACTGAATTTGCAGAAAAATACCCCGATCGGTTTTTTCAGACCGGTATAGCAGAAGCCAATATGATGGGTGTAGCTGCCGGCATGACCACAGGTGGTAAAATTCCCTTTGCCGGCACATTTGCCAATTTTGCCACAGGCAGGGTATACGATCAGGTGCGTCAAAGCATTGCATACTCAGGCAAAAATGTAAAAATCTGCGCTTCCCACGCCGGTATCACGCTTGGCGAAGATGGCGCAACCCATCAGATCATGGAAGACATTGGCCTGATGAAAATGCTGCCGGGCATGATGGTTATCAACCCGTGCGATTTTAACCAGACCAAAGCAGCTACTATGGCCATTGCTGATTATGAAGGCCCCGTTTACCTGCGTTTTGGCCGGCCAAAAGTGCCAAATTTCACACCGGAGAATCAGACATTTATCCCCGGCGAAGCTGTCCACCTCAACGAAGGAAGCGATCTCACCATCCTGGCTACGGGGCACATGGTGTGGAAAGCCATTGAAGCCGCCAAAGCTCTGGAAGAAAAAGGCATCTCCATTGACTTAATAAATATCCATACCATTAAACCTTTGGATAAAGAAAGCATCTTACAGTCAGTAAGCAAAACAGGTGCTGTGGTAACTGCGGAGGAACACCTGATGAATGGAGGCCTTGGTGACAGTGTTGCTCAGCTTCTCGGACATTACCTCCCCTGCCCTGTTGAAATGGTTGCAGTGGATGATAAATTCGGAGAAAGCGGAAAACCAGAGGACCTGATGAAAAAATACGGTCTCGACACATCGGACATCATCGAAGCTGCCGAACGCGCCATAGCACGCAAATAAAATATAATGACCGAAAGCCTTTCCGATAAGGAAATCATCACCATGTTCAGGGAAGAAAACCCTGATTATGCTTTTCATTTTCTGGTAAAACAATACCAGGAACGTTTGTATCATGTGATCCGGAAAATTCTGATAAATCATGATGATACCGATGATATCCTTCAGGAAAGTTTCATAAAAATATATCAGAATCTGGATAATTTCCGGGAAGATTCCGGTTTGTTTTCGTGGATGTATCGCATTGCTGTCAACGAAGCACTGAATTTTTTGCGAAAACAAAAACGCAAATATGTATTTTCGGCCATCAGTTATGAAGACAAGCTGTCGCAATCCTTAACTGCAGATGCTTATTTTGATGGCGATGAAGCTCAGGCAAAACTCCAGCGGGCAATCCTGAAACTGCCGCATAAACAACGTCTGGTTTTTAACATGAAATATTACGATAATATGAAGTATGATGAAATGGCGGAAATACTGAATACCAGCAAAGGTGCTCTTAAAGCCTCCTACCATCATGCCGTAAAAAAAATTGAAAAGCATTTGGCACCAGATTAAACCTAAGGCATTGAAATGCATCCAATAATAAGCAGACAAAACGCTGTTAAATGAAAAAATTAGATAACATACCAAAAAAAGAACCCTTTAAAGCACCCGATGGTTATTTCGACAGCTTTGAGGACAGGCTGAAAACGCGCATTGATGCTAAGAAAGAAACTCAACGGACAAGCCTTTGGCAGGCCGTTAAACCGTATTTCTACTTTGCAGCATTTTTTGCAGCCATTGTTTTTCTTTTGAAAATTGGTATCAACCAGTTTACAGATAAATACAACAATGAGTCGCAGAATGCCAATATCGCGCAAAGCGAAAGCCTGTATTATGAATACGAATTCATCAGCGATGATATGATATATGACGAGCTGACAGCCAGCGTTGACAGCTCGGATAATGAACTCAGTGATGAAGCCATTGCTGCATATTTATCCGAAGAGGAAATTGAATATTTGTTGTACGAATAAAGAACCTTAATTATGAATAAATTGCAGATTATTATTTTTTTCGTGTTACTACCTGCTGCCCTGATGGCGCAACGCGGAAACCATCACGAAAAAATGCAGGCAGAAAAAGTCTCTTACCTGACCCAAAAGCTTGACCTCACGGTTATGGAGGCTCAGAAATTCTGGCCGGTTTACAACGCGTTTCAGGATGAAATGCGAGAGCTTGCCATGGAAAAACGTAAGCTTGAACAAAACACCTGCATCCACCATGACAATGAACTGAGCGCTGCGGAAATTGAAAAAAACATCGACCGAATGGTAGAACTTGAAACCCTGAAGGCAGCCACTGAAGCAAGATATCATAAAAAATTCAAAGAGGTACTGCCCATAGAAAAAGTTGCTCACCTGTACCACTATGAGCATGAATTTCGCCGGCACCTGTTGGAAAAATACCGCAAGCACGGCCGTGGAGGCATGCACGGGGGCGGTAATGGAGACGGTGCACCACGCATCCATTAAACATTGTTTACAAGACAAGCATAATATTTCATACCTGGTCTGATTTCAATAATCATTGCAACATCCAGTTGATTTGTGCGTTATTCTAATATGTAATCGCCAAAAATAACCTAAGGTATGAAAAAACAAACTCTCCTTGTATTTATTATTGCGTTTAATGGCATGTTCTGTCATTCTCAAAACCAACCGGAATTGTATTTTGAATGGATAAATCCATTACCCCAGGCAAATATTCTGATAGATATGCAAATTCTGGATAACAATACTGCATTTGCCGTTGGCCGTGGAGGTACGATAATGAAAACAGAAGACCATGGAACCTCCTGGCAGCATATTCTAACACCCCACACGCAGAATTTCACTTCCCTGTTCTTTTTAAACGACCAAAAGGGCTACATATGTGGCGCTAGTGGACTAATTTTAAAAACTATTGACGGAGGGTTAAGTTGGGCAGAGCAAAATTCAGGTACCACCGAAACACTGATGGCCATTGCTTTTCAACAGGACAAAGGAATTGCTACAGGCTACAACGGTACCATATTGTACACGGAAAACGATGGTGAAATATGGCAAAACAAAAGTATGGATATGTACAATAATCTTATTGATCTGGATTTCTCACCATCGGGTACTCTTTATTGCCTTGATAGCTATGGCATGCTTTTGAAAACTGATGATTATTTTGAAACCCACAGTCATATAGACTTGGCAGATAGCCCATATGCTTACGAAGCACTGGATGTAATAAAGGACAGTACCCTGCAGGTTGCTAACAGCAAAAACATCATGCTTTCTAACGATGATGGCGCATCCTGGGTGAATCATAACATAAATAACATGTTCAGCTTCACCGATCTTCAAAGCGTTGGCAACACAACTTTTGCTACCGAAAAAGGAGGTATGGTACTATACAGTCATAACAACTGGACAAACATTCAATCTGCCATGAACTGCAATAATGAACTATGGGGCATGGCCATCAAAGATAGTACGGCCTATTCATTTGGTCCAATAGGTCTGTATTACTCATCAGACAGGGGAGAGAATTTCACATCCATTTCTTCGGGATTCCATAAAACTATAAATGATATTGAGTTCATTAATGACAGTAGTGGATTTTTCGTTGCAGAAAACAGCATATATGCTTGTACGTCGTACTTCGATTCACTTTATCCCATATTTGAAGCGGATAATTTAACCGAGTTTGCGTTTGTCAGTTTCTTAAACGACAGCACTGGTTTTGCCGGAGGCACCTGTGGCCTTTACAAAACTGATAACGGAGGAACAAGCTGGAACCAGCTTATTGCGGAAGGTGATTTTCGTGATATTGATTTCATAGACAATAACACAGGTATTCTATTGGATAAATTCACTGCGTATAAGACAATTAACGGAGGGCTAGCGTGGTCAGAGATACAATATGATTTCACATCTGCGCTGGCAGCAGTTGACATGGTCAACGATAGCATTTTTTACATCGGAGGTACCTGTCATTTATTTAAAAGCACAGACGCAGCCGACAACTGGCAGGATATGAATATATGTTGCATTCCGATTAATGATATGTCTTTCACTGACTCTAAAACGGGAGTTATCGTTGGTGAGGGTGGCCTGGTAATTTTCAGTAAAAACGGCTTTGATACCTATGAGCCCATTAATGCCGGACAAGATGCACTCCATGCCGTTAGTCACCTGAATGATAGTACAGCTATTATTGCAGGTTCCGGACGTGTGCATTTCTTTCATCATGAGAATCAAAGTAAAGAAACAATACGCACACCCAACATAAGCACTTACGCTATGAGTTTAAATGCCGACACAAGCATGATTCTTGCCGGTAGATCCGGTACACTTGTACGGACAATCGATTCACCAAACACCTCTCGTATAGAGGAAATAACGAAAGGTAAGTCGATTTCCATTTATCCAAATCCGTGCCGGAATGCAATTCAGGTAGAGCTACCAGGTAGTAGCGAAAAAATCTGGCATCTTTACATCAGGGATATTCAAAATCGAATAAGTATGGAGATACCAGCATACCGTTCGGGAGAGAAGATTTTTACATCAAGTATACCTGCAGGTACTTACATCATCTACACCTCAAACAAAGGTACTCCCTACACAGGTAAATTTATAAAAATCATGTAGATTTCACTCCACATCCCGGTTTGACACGTAGTTGCGCCAGCGGTCAATAAGTTTTTGCATGTTATCCGATATATCTGAATCAAAGGCCATCCACTTGCCCGTTGCCGGATGCTCAAAACCCAGTGTTTTGGCATGCAGGGCCTGATGTGGAAGCATGGTAAAACAATTCTTCACAAACTGTTTGTACTTGGTAAACACTGTTCCCCTCAACACCCTGTCGCCACCATACTCATAGTCACCAAACAAGGGATGCCTGATGTATTGAAAATGCGCCCGGATCTGATGCGTACGACCGGTTTCAAGTTTACATTCCACCAGGCTTACATAACCGAGGTCTTCAATCACACGGTAATGTGTAACAGCCGGTTTTCCATAATCGCCCTCCGGAAACACACTCATCACCTTGCGGTTTTTCAGGCTGCGGCCGATATGGCCTTCAATGGTGCCTTCAGCAGGCTTTGGCAAACCCCATACAAGCGCATGATACAATCGCTCTGAAGTCTTATCAGCAAACTGCTTTGCCAGATAATTTAAAGCCTGCTCATTTTTTGCTACCACCAGCAGGCCGGAAGTATTTTTATCAATACGATGAACCAGGCCGGGGCGGGCATCATCATCCTGAAAAAGCGGCAAATCCTTAAAACGGTACATCAGTGCATTGAGTAATGTTCCGTGGTAATTGCCGTACCCGGGATGGACAACCATACCGGCCGGTTTGTTTACCACAATCAGATGTTCATCTTCATACACCACATCAATGGGAATATCTTCCGGTATAAGCTCAATTTCCCGGCGCGGATAATCCATACGTATGCTGATCTGATCGCCGGGTTTTACTTTATAATTTGGTTTCTGTGCTTCATCATTCACAAAAATATTGCCGGCTTCGGCTGCGGCCTGAATTTTACTACGGGACGTATTTTCCAGTTTCGTAACCAAAAATTTATCCAGACGGATAATTCCCTGGCCGGGATCGGCTTTAAAATGGTAATGTTCGTGGAGGTTTTCACCTGCATCGTTTGCATCGGCACTGCCATTGATATCTTTCATAACTCGGGTTTCTGCACTTATCTGTTTATGATCAGCTTTGTCTGAACGGGCTTGCCATTTTTACGCTGCAGCACCAAAATGTACATACCTTCCGGCAGCGCAGAGACATCCATTCTGCGGGTAAATAATTCGTTTCGGATCAGCCGGCCATCGGAGGCGTAAATGCTGCAACGGGTAAAATCTGTCTGGCTTTGAAAGCGGATTTCTCCGGAGGCTGGATTCGGGTACACAGCAACATCCGGCTTTTCCGTTTCCGGATGCTCCGGCACAGACACAATTTCATGCTCAGCAAGTACGGGACGCACCATTGCAGCACCTTCATAGCTTGTCTGCTGCCAGGTTCCGAAGGTATTGTAATGCAGGTTTTCGCTGGCATCTCGATTCACATCAAAACCGACATTGAGCATATCATCGGTGGTTTTAATCCATCCGATGTGAAAGGCATCTTCCACATAAATGGACGTATCAAGCGAATAATACCGGTATTCATACAAACTGTCCTGATGCAAAGGTTTTACACCGATTTTCTTCAGCAGTGTATCGCCGGGTACCCCTTCATTATCTTCCCATACCGTCAGGTAAAAATACTGCACATTTTCATCGTTCAGCACTTTATTAAAATAAATGTACACACCTCTGAGGCTGTCCGGCACCAGGGGTTCAAAACGGCAAGCTACAGCGGCAGAGCTTGTACCAACACCACCTATGCCGTAACCCACTTCGGGCGTACCATCATCGTAAGCATACAGGTTTTCAAATTGCTGGTAGAAATACACGGTATCGTTCCAGCGAAATTTCTTCCGGTCGCTTACGGTGTCAGTTTTCAGCACGCCTCTTACCCGAAAGCGGGCAGAATCTTCCAGATCGGACTCAAAGGTATAATCTGCGATGGGACGTGTATAGGATATGCTTTCGAGGCCAAAAATATTTTCATTATCGTTAAAAATGGTATAATAATCACCATTGCCCCACATGTCAGTGATCAAAAGCTGGCGATCTACCTGCACGTCTGTAAGGCCGTTGTTGCGATACATGAAGGTTACAGAATCCCGGGTAAGAGATTCGGCCTGATTCAGAAAATGTTTCCACGGCACCGATTCGTATCCCTTTACCAGGGATGTAAAATTCTCCGTAAAGGCCACATCCTCAATCAGCGTATCGGCTGCTGTACGTGCGGTATCCAGCCATATATAATCCAGGTGCCATACATCGTTGTTGGAGTTGTATGACGGTTCGGGAGAATTGGCAACGGTGGAACCATAATTTTTAAACCGGAACTGAAAACCTTTTTTCAGCAGGTAATCCTGGCTTATGGGGATAAGCTCGTAGGTAAACACCGTATCGGCCACACCACCTTCAACCCTCCAGATGCTTATCCATGTGGTATCCGGGCTGCGCATTTCCAGCACAAGGGAATCCTGAACTTCAGGTTTACGGCAATTACCGGCACGTTGCCATGCAAAGCTCAGATAAACAGAATCGGCTGCCGTGTAATTGAGGTTAATGGGTCTTGATGTCAGATAATCCGACACCTCGCCGGCCGAGGACAATCCTCTGACAACTCCCAAAGAGTCGGCAATATCAAGGCTGGCAACGCCATAAGACATTGGGTTAATGGCCCATTGATTGTTGATGTAGGCATCGTAATCCATCCATTTGCTTTGGTCGGGATACACAGTAATTCTGGCGAAATCGTCGAAGAACGGGAGTTCCAGGGTATCGGCTCTTACACCAGATTTGGTAGTCAGATCATGCGTAGCAGCATACTTCTGCAGTTGCGGATTACCCTGCAGCCCGACAAGCTGTTCCTGGGCAACACCGGAAAATCCGGTCAGGATCAATATAAGGGCTATGTTAATCAGTTTCTTCATCATCAGCTTCAGGATTCTCGTCAAGGGCTTTTAGTGAATCCAGACGGGCTGAGTCCATCAGCACAGAGTCGGGAATAAATTCCGGTATTTTTGTGCTGTCAACCGTCAGCCAAACGTCCACAAAAGCACCCAGGTTAACATTGTTTACAGTATCAAACGCAGGATACTGCTTATATATTTTTGCTTCCGCCGAATCTTTTGCATCTTTTACACTTTCATCGTACATAATGGCACCAATGTTCAGGTATTTTTCGTTCAAAATGCTGGTTGCGGCATCCACAGAAATCCCTTCGACATTGGGGACATAGGTTTTTTCATCGCTCAGTCCTTTGCCGAGCACCAGATCAACGGTTTCGCCTTTGAGTATCTTTTTTCCCGGCTTAACAATCTCGCCGTTAACTTTCAGCCTGAGCACGACATTTTCACCAATATCCGGAATGTATTCCAGCTTACCGATATCAAAGCCATACGCTTCGAGGGTTGAGCGAGCCTGTCGCAAAGAAACATTAACAACATCCGGCAGAACGACCATTTCAGGCATCTCGGCATTTTTCACAAGGTAAATGGTGCGACCTTTTTTAACTTTTGATCCTGCTTTGGGAAACTGCTCAGCCATAGCGCCAAGCGCCACATTATCAGAAAACATCGAATCGGTAATCTCATAAGCCATATCGGTTTGCTTGCAGATATCCCGGACTTCAGCTTCGTGCAAACCGATCAAATCCGGCACGGTATAGGCTTCGCCGTGGTCGGTATAAGCACGCAGGAACTGCATGGTTCCCAGCACTAATACCACGAGTATGGCAATGGCCAGAAGCAGATTCAGCAGAAACAGCCTGCTGATTAAAAACCTAAAAAACTTTTTCATTCGATCGCATCTTTACTAATTTGTAAAAATAGGAAAATCCAGTCAGTTTGCAAGCAAATGGTTTGGATAATTTAAGCTATGGGGCATCCCTGTGAAAATGCTCACAAACCTGTCAGGACTGCAATTATGCCGCACAGCGTCGGTGTCACCCAGAGCGACGCCAACGCTATGCGGGATTATTTCTCCCCTGCAGCCCGGCGTAGGCTGACATCCTGTGGTGCCGGACAGGCACATTTCTGTGCTGTGCCATAGCGACCGGAGTAAGCTCATGAGCACAGCAAAACAGAATGGCCTGTACGGCACTGCATATATAAGCCGCCAGCCTGCCCACAATTTACAGTACAACACTGGCTGGCAGGCAGACGGTAACCATTTCAACCGAAGGCCACAAATTTTCCTGCTGCCCTGATTAAAACAAAAACGGAATCATATCAGCTCCAACTTTGTATTTGAATTGTCTCTCTTTTTAATTATATTTGATCAAAAAGGAAAACGTTATGACAAAGAAAGTAGCAATAATTCTCGCCGGAAGTGGCGTATACGACGGATCAGAACTGCACGAAACCACCATGGCTATGTATGCCCTGGCAAAAAATGAAATGGAGTACATGTGTTTCGCTCCGGACAAACCTCAGGCGCATGTCATCAACCATCTGACAGGAGATGAGATGCAGGAAAGCCGCAATGTACTCGTAGAGTCTGCCCGTTTGGCTCGTGGTGAAATCCGTGAGATCAATGAATTGAAAGCAGAGAATTACGATGCTGTTTTAATTCCGGGTGGCTTTGGTGTGGCTAAAAACCTCTGTGATTTTGCCTTTAAGGGCGATCAGATGACAGTAGACCCGGCAGTAGAAGCAGCGGTACGCATGTTTCACAAGGCCGGCAAGCCAATCGGAGCTCTGTGCATTGCCCCTGTTATCATTGCAAAAGTACTTGGCGCAAAAGTCACCATTGGTAAGGATGAAGAAACGGGCAAAGCCATTGAAGCCCTGGGTGGCAGGCATGAAAGCAAGGACGTAACCGACATTACCATTGATGAAAAAAACAAGGTTGTTACCACGCCTTGTTACATGATGGCAAGCAATCCTTACGAAGTGGGAGAAGGTGCCGAAGCCGCCGTGGAAGCCCTGAAAGGACTGATGTAAGGCATTTTGGAACGTATTTTGATTCACCATGCTGCATGAACCGGATTTCGTGCAGCATTTTTTTCTTACATTTGTCCCATTATTCTGCTTGATAATTTATTATGAAAAAGATACAACTTATTTTCGTGCTGCTACTTACAGCAAGCCTCGGCATATCCCAGAATTTTGAAACGCTGAGTTTTGGCACCGATACCAAACTTGACATCATGAGCTGGAACATTGAATGGTTTCCCAAAGATGAGTACAGCACACCGGATGATGTCAGCAGCATCATTGAAGCCCTTGAGCCGGACATTATTGCCATACAGGAAATTGATGACACCACGGTTTTTAAAGACATGGTTGATGCCATGCCCGATTATGAATACAGCATATATTCGTCCTATTTCATGGGCCTGGCGTACATATATAAACCCGCAAGCGTGCAGGTAACATCCATTTATGAGATTTATACCGAATACGAATACTGGAACACGTTTCCGCGTTCGCCGCTGGTGATGGAATTCACATACAAGGGAGAGGCTTTTACACTGTTAAACAACCATCTGAAGTGTTGTGGTGATGGTGAGATCGACATGGGGAATTCCGATGATGAAGAATACCGCAGATATATGGCAGTAGAGTTGCTTGAAGAGTGGATCAGTATGGAAAAACCCACTGATCGCGTGATTCTTGTTGGGGATTTGAATGATGTTCTCACCGATGAAGCGGCAAACAATGTGTTTCAGTTTTTTCTGGATACACCAGCAGAATACCTGTTTACAGATATGCTGATAGCAGAAGGCAATGATGCTTACTGGTCGTACCCCACCTGGCCTTCCCACCTGGATCATATCATGATTACAGATGAGCTTTTTGATGCATACTCCAATTCGGGATCCGAATGCAGCACCATTTTGGTGGATGAAGCATACAGCAGTTATTCTGATTATGATGAAAGTGTGACTGATCACCGGCCGGTAGGCTTAACGCTGGAATTGAACCAGACAGCATCAGAAATAGCTGGTATCAGTAAAGTGAAGGTATATCCGAATCCGGCAAGAAGCTCTATTACCATTACTGCACCTGAACGGGGCTCAAGCTTCAGGCTGATAAATTCAACCGGAGCCTGCGTGTTGCAGGGGACAATTGACAGCAAAAGAATGAAGCTTGATATCAGCAAGTTCAAAAGCGGCATATACAGTCTTGAAACAAGCAATGGAACAAAGGTATTCAGAACAAAGCTGATAAAATACTAGGCATTTGCTGTGATGATTATATGCAAACACAACTAAAGCCAATGGCAATGTTTACATTATACGGATTTCCATATAATCCATACTAATCAGCATTCACAAAACGATGCGTCATATCAGTAATCTGAAAGTCGGCATACATAAATTCGCTGCCATCCTCTTCAATCCACATGCCCTGAATAACATGCGGCACCATCATACCCTTGGTTTTTCGATAGTCAGCCAATCTGCCTGTCCAGCGGGATAATTCACCCTGCCCTTTGTAGCGCATGCATTCCATGGACAGAATACGGCCATCGGCAGCAAATTCCACCTCATAACTAACCTTTATATCATTTCGGGTAAAAATCAGCCGGGCATGACTGGCATCCATGGCTTCCCAGCGGGTATTTTCATCCGGCAACAGGTTGGTGGGCATCCACACCGACTCTCCCAGCCAGCGCAGCAATTCGCCCTGATCAATTTTTTCTCCTTCATCTCTCACAATACGGATCAGCCCCAAGAGATAAACCGACAGATTTCCCTTTCCGGCGATGTATGCATCATGCGCATTGAACATTTTTGTTTTCCCGATCCAGACAAAACCCGGCGAACCTGTAGTAAAATGCTGTTCTCCTCTGATTTTCATCCAGGGTTTATCCGCTCCCAGGCGAAATCTGCCACCATGCTTAAGCGCCAGGCTTTTTACGTATGCCTGACCATTGCTGAGTGCGTATGTAAAATACCGTTTAACGGGATCCGGCAGGCCATGAATGCTCTGAGCGGAATAAATCTGTGCGCTTTCAGGCTCATCAGCATCATATAAACGCTTAATTTTCCGATTTGCTGTGCAGGATAGTAAATTCATCATCACGAAAGTTAAGAACAATATCTGTAAAAATCGTTTCATATTAATCAGTTTTCCTGTTTCATGCTTTGAATCATCTCATTGATGGCATCCTGACGATATGCCCGGAGCGATTCGGTAACACCACTCACTTTTTTCACGGCCATGCGTTCCAGAAAATTCATATCGGACAAATTGAACTCCCCTCCCATTACACGGGCACAGGTGGCATGTTCCATCAACAAGTCCGGCCATGCATCTTTCAGCTCCTGATCAAAGCGGCTTTTGTCCATGGCGCAGATATAGAGCCCAAGGCGTTTATGCATCAACTCATGCTGCCGGCTTTCGACAAATTTTCGCATGCGTTTCTGGATGGTACCGGCATAGATGGATGCTCCGAGAACAACCTGATCGAAGGCAGACAAATCAACATCCTTTTCTGTTTTCAGATTGATGATGCGGCAGGCTTTACGACCGATTCCTTCGGCCAGTTCATTTGCAAGCTTTTCAGCGCTGCCATGTTTGCTTGTGTAAATGATTGCTGTTTTCATAATTTATTGCTTAAAATTTTGCACCGATAAAAATCAAGGGAAACTGATAAAAGTATTTATTGCTGAATCCCTGAGCCTGCATGTCATAAAAGCTCTGAGGCTTGTTGCTGCTGTACAGACCAAAACCAAACGGCCAGGCAAGGTTGACAAACAATGGCTGGTTTTTAATGGAAAAATTAAACTGATAACCTATTCTGATTTCATTCCATATATCAAAACTTTTATAAACACGTGCCTCGTTTTTTTCATAAAACGCATCGTAAGACGGCCACAGCTCATATTCGGCATACAGCTTTTTCCAGAAAAACCGCCGGTAACCGAGAATAACTGCAGGTGAGTTGGTATGTCCGATATCGAAATGAATGTTCATATATGCCAGACCAGCTTTCAGCTCATCCTTTTCTGCGAGGGCATATTCGTATTTAACTGCCCAGATGCCGGCATCTGCCAATTGCAAAACCGGAGAAAGGGGGCTGGTCTCAATGGCATGCCGGTGTTCCGGCTTGTTTTTATCTGTATCTGCCAAACCAGTCAGAGGCAAGCAGAATAGTATTAACAGGCTGAATAATGATAATTTCATAATGCTTGATTTTAATTGGTTGGAAACATGTATCTAATTCCGACACGGTAAAAAGCACTGCCCGGCTCTTCCATTTCTGCAGTGTTATACGGATCAAAGT
>CAYQMB010000019.1:0-36930 GCA_964418565.1 uncultured Bacteroidales bacterium
AATCCATTTGTGATTATTGGTACTTTCCATCCAAAGCGCATAAACCAATTAAAAATGTTCTAAGATTTGGCCCCCACACCCCACCCCCAACAAAAAAAGCCGGAGCAAAAACCCGGCTTTTCTCTGTATGTGCTAGAAAATTAGTCTTTTTCGATGCGGATGCGGGCATCCACGGCAACCACTTCTTTGGCGTTTCCGAGCAGGGGATTCAGGTCCATTTCGAAAATCTCAGGAGCGGCTGTTACCAGAGCGGCAACGCGGGTGATCTGCTCGGCCAGCACATCTTCGTTTACGCCTTCCTGTCCGCGGGTACCTTTGATGATGCCGTAGGAGCGCAGGCGCTGAATCATGCCGTGAGCTTCTTCTTTGCTGATGGGAGCAAGGGAGGTCTGTACATCTTTCAGCACTTCAATAAAAATGCCGCCCAGGCCGCACAGTACCATGTGTCCGAACTTGTCTTCACGCTTGGCGCCGATGAAAATCTCTTCGCCAAAGTACATTTCAAACATCTGCACAGCGTAGGTATCCTTGATCTGCATAAGGCGCTGGAATTCCTTGCGCACGGTGGCTTCGTCCTTCACGTTCAGCACCACGCCGCCAACGTCGGATTTGTGAACCGGGCCTACCACTTTCATCACAACGGGGTAACCAAACTCCTTGCAAAATGCAACGGCTTCGTCTTCCGATTTCACCACGCGGTCGTTGGAGTGTGAAATGCCGGCAGCATCCAGCAATTCGCTGATTTCATCCGGAGAAATGTACCCGTTATCGGCATTGTCGATTACCTTGCGGATGCGTTTTACATCGGTGTCGGGCATGTCGATCTGAGCTTCCTGAGCCTCGGGGGTGTGATACACTTTGCAGAGGGCATCGCCAAATACCACTTCATCCGGAAAGTTGATGCGCCCTTTTTTAATGAAGGCATCAATTTCTTCTTTTACGTTAATCACGGATGGCAGAATGGGATAGATGGGCTTTTTGCCGTTTTTCATTTTTTCGTCCAGCAGGTCGTACACATCGTGAACCGGGAACAGGCCGGGGCTTCCGAAAATTACTGCCATGCCGTCGATTGCGTCAAAGTCATTTTCACAAGCGTCGATGATATCGCCCAGTTGTTCGGCGGTGCCGGTTGCCAGAAAATCAATCGGGTTACCAACAGCAGAACCGGGATACAGTTTTTCCAGCAGCGCTTCAGCTTTTGGCCCTTCAAGGTGGGGAATTTCCAGTCCGCCGTTGCTGAGGGAGTCGGTGAGCATCACGGCCGGGCCGCCGGCATGGGTGATGATGGCAATGTTTTTGCCTTTGAGCTCGGGATGCATAAAGATGGATGCCACGGTGGCCAGTTCTTCGCGTCCGCTGCAGCGTACAATACCTGCTTTTCTGAACAGGGCATCAACAGCCACGTCGCTTGACGCCAGTGCACCCGTGTGTGATGATGCAGCGCGGCTACCTGCCTCGGATCCTCCGGATTTAATCGCGGCAATTTTACAGCCTTTGCGAATCAGGGATGAGGCATGTTTCAGCAGCATGTCCGGTTTATCGATGTTTTCGATGTACAGCAGCTTAACAGGGGATGAGGTGGCCGGATCGTACGTTTCGTCCATGTATTTGAGTACCTCTTCAACGCCCATCTGAGCCGAGTTACCTACCGACCAGACGCTGGAAAATGACAAGCCTTTGGATACGCCGCTTTCCATGATAAATACGGCTGTAGCGCCGCTGCCGGATATGAAATCAACGCCTTTGGGATCCAGTCGTGGAATCGGGGTTGTGAAAACACCGTTATAATCGGGTGTGAGAACACCAATGCAATTTGGTCCGATCAGGGAACCACCAACCGAGTTGACTTTTTCCACGATGGCCTCTTCAATGTTAGCACCTTCTTCATTTTCTTCGCTGAAACCTGCAGACAAAATGATGAATGCCCTGGTTTGCTTTTCATCAGCCAGCAGCTCAATGGTTTCCTCGCAAAAAGGTGCGGCTATGGCCAGAATCGCCAGGTCGGTCTGAGGAAGGTCTTTGGGATCTTTGTATGATTTCAGCCCCTGCACTTCATCTTTTTTGGGGTTGGTGACGTACAAATTGCCTTTAAAATTACCGTCAATCAGATTTTTTAATACTTTTCCTCCGGGTTTGTGAATGTTATCGGAGCCTCCTACTACTACAATGCTTTTTGGTTTAAGTAACTGTTCGTTAATCATATGTGATTTATCTTTAATTTATCGTTTCCTCATTGTATTCTGCTCGTTCGCATTGCTTGAATACCAGTTGTTTATCACGCAGCAGGGACAAAATACCGGAAATGTGCATGCGTTCCGAACGAAAACTTTATCTTTGCGTGTAAAGATGACAATTAATTTTAAAACCATGAAAAATAATCAGAAGCTTTTAAACAGTTTAATCGTAGGTAACGTAATTTTATTACTCGCAGTTGTGGCGCTTTTCATTCTCCACTTTACAGGTGGTGAAGGCATAAGCAGCGATGACACAAGCACGGACAATAAAGGTCAGGTAAACCATGTGCTTACCGAGGGTGACAGTGTGATTTCGGAGCGGATAGCGGTCGTGAAACTGGATACTCTGCTGGCGGAATACAAACTTTCGCAGGTAATGAACGAAAACCTGATGGAGCGTCAGAAAAAGGCTGAAGCCAATCTGCAGCAAAAGATGCAGCAATTTGAAAAAGACTACAAAAACTTTGAGGAAAAAATGCGCCTCGGGTCATTCCTGTCTCAGCAAAGTGCCGAAGCTCAGCAACAGCAGTTGATGCAGCAACAGCAGGAATTGCAGCAGCTTAATCAAACACTGAGCCAGGAGCTGGTTATGGAGCAGGAGCGCATGACACAAGGCTTGTATGATACGGTACTCAATCAGATGCCTACGATCAATGATGGCCGATTTGTGCTGATTCTGGGTGATGCCGTTGGTACCAATGTGCTCTACTCAAACGAAGCTATGGACATTACCGATGAGGTGGTTGACTATCTGAATGAACGCTACGAACGATTCAATGAAGAAGAATAAGTCATGAGTTTTGCAAATACTTACTTTGATCGATTTCAGGCTGAGCCTGAAGCCGAACCACAGCCAGTGCCGGATGATCTCGGTCTGGCTGTTGTTATTCCGGCCTTTAATGAACCGGATGTGGAAGATACACTGATATCTCTCCTTCACAACTACGACCCCGACTGTAAAGTGGATGTCATTCTGGTGTTTAATGCTCCCGATGATAAACCCGAAGAGGTTATCAACCGGAACCTTACCGATTATCAGCATTACACCGAGTTTGCCAAAACCCTGGATCACCCGCTTATTAATTTGTCGGTTTTCTGGAAAGTGTTTCCAAAAAAAATTGCCGGTCCGGGCTCAGCCAGAAAATTTGGTATGGATATTGCTACAGACCGCTTTAACCGTATCAATAAACCCGATGGTGTTGTTGTATCACTGGATGCCGATGCCGTGGTTTCAAAAAATTATCTGCAAAGCATCTACCGGCATTTTAAAGACCATCAGGAACAGGATGCAGCTACCATATATTTCGAACATCAGTATCAGGAGGAAGATGATCCGGTTGTGCTGTATGAACTGTACCTCCGCTATTTCAGGCATGCGATGGAATGGAGCGGCTATCCGCATCATTTTTATTCCATTGGTTCCTGTTTTGCAGTGAAAACCAAAGCTTATGCCGATCAGGGTGGCATGAACCGCAAAAATGCCGGTGAAGATTTTTACTTTCTGAATAAAATCGAACTCAATGGCGTGCTGGGCGAATGCAATGCTCCCGTGGTTTACCCATCAGGAAGGGTGTCCGATCGCGTGCCGTTCGGAACAGGACCGGAGGTGAAAAAAATCCGCGAAGACGGTGGATACGATGTTTACAGCATGAAGTGCTTTCAGCTTCTGTCTGATGTCGTGAAATTTGTAAACACCACCTATCAGATCAGCAAAAGCGATTATGATAACAAGTTGAATGCCTTTGAGCCTGCTGTTAAACAGTACCTTGAGCGTGTCTACCTCTGGGATGCCATTGAAGAGGCCACGAAAAACAGCACCGATGAGGCCTCCTACCTTAAACGGCTGTACCGGTATTACGATACCTTTAAAGTTATTCGCTTTCTCAACTATCTTTCTGAACAGGTCTATCCCAAAAACGATGTTGCCATTGAAAGCGCTAACCTTGCCGATAAACTGGATATTCAGTACGATGCGCACTACGCCGAGGCGTTGCTGGAGGCATACCGTATATACGATAAAGACTAATTCACGCACCTGAAATCGGCAACCTCGTATGTTTCCGGCGAGGTTTTTTCCGGTGCGCTGACGCCCCTTCAGGGCTTAATTCGGCTCCTTCCCGAGAACAACGGGCTACGCCCATTGTTGCGGGCTTACGCCGCGTTGCGGCTTGCAATACAACCGCAGGGTCGTACCTATCAGGTTGCTGCATAAATTTGTGTCAGCATGTAAATGTTATTATCAAACCGACCCTGCAGGTCAGGCCAAATTCGTTTACCAGAATCATCCTTTTCCGCCCTGAAAGGGCAAGTCATTTAGGCTACGGCATCGTCGTAGCCTAAATGAAACAAACCTATTGCGCCCTGAAAGGGCAGGTATATCTGACCTGTCATGGTATGTTAAAGGTAGGCCGGGAGCGTCGTTGTCACTCAATGCGACGCTGACACTACTGCTCTAAATCATTAAATATCAGATTGTTTTGTGGTAGGCTTAAAAATAAACCGGGTAAGCTACTTGCATCGCACCGCTACAACCGCCTACCCTTGCTTCCTTCCGGACCTGGGGGAGTTCAGCGGGAGCTGGTCGTACAAGACTTACCCGGACTGCAAAAGTAATAAGAATTTAATAAACTCCTAAAATCTTTAGCAAAAAATTCTATCTTTGTTTTAAAAGAACTGAAAAATGGAAAACACAGCAAAACCAATGTTCCGTTATGCTCTGAACTGGGGCATAATCATCGGCCTTGTGGTGGTGATCTTATCACTTCTGGCATACATGATTGGCATGGATAAAGTACGTTCCCTGCAATGGATCAATCTTTTAATCATGCTTGGCCTCATTGTCGTTGCCCAGGTGCAGTACAAAAACAACAATCCGGGCATAGAAATCGGTTACGGCCGGATGCTTGGCCTTGCATTGCTCGTCGGGCTATTTGCCTCGGTAGTGCTTGCCATTTACAATTACATCTTTATGACCTTAATTGCGCCTGAATTTCTGGAGTTTATCCGCCAGCAGGGTGAGCTCTCCATCATGAATCAGGAAATGCCTGCATCAGCACGGGAAAAAGCTCTGGAAATGCAGGAAAAATTTACTCAACCATGGGTAATGTCAACCTTTACAATTTTTCAGATGGAATTTATGGTGTTTGTTGGCGCATTGCTGACTTCCATTTTTACAAAGGGAACAGCACCGGCCAAACCGGATACTGATGATACTGAAAACGAAACAAATTAAGCCGAAATTTACATGGATTTATCAATTGTCATTCCCCTGTATAATGAAGAAGAGTCGCTGCCGGAATTGATGGCATGGATTGCAAGAGTGGTGCAGAAGGAGAATTATACATACGAAGTTATCATGGTTGATGATGGCAGCAGCGATCATAGCTGGGAGGTTATTCAGGGCTTGAAAAATCAGTATGGCGACGCGTTGCGGGGATTTCGCTTTCGAAGAAATTACGGCAAATCTGCAGCCTTGCATACCGGCTTTCAGAATGCCAGAGGCGAGGTTGTTATAACCATGGATGCCGACATGCAGGATTCTCCCGACGAAATTCCCGAGCTGCATCATCTCATTGCCAATGAAGGCTATGATATGGTTTCCGGCTGGAAAAAGAAACGCTACGATCCGGTGAGCAAAACCGTGCCCAGCAAATTCTTCAACTGGGTGGCACGCAAATCCACCGGCATAAAACTGCATGACTTCAATTGCGGACTGAAAGCTTACCGCAACAAGCTGGTGAAAAGCATAGAAGTGTACGGAGAAATGCATCGCTACATTCCGGTGCTTGCCAAACAGGCCGGTTTCTCAAAAATCGGCGAAAAGGTGGTGCAGCACAGAAAACGGCAATACGGTACCACCAAGTTTGGTCTCGAACGCTTTGTCAATGGGTTTCTGGATCTGATGTCCATCATGTTTATTACCCGGTTTAGTAAACGACCTATGCACCTGTTTGGCGTATGGGGAACCGTAGTGTTTATTGTTGGACTTGCATCGGCATTATACCTGGGCATCCGGAAAATTGTTGCATTGAATAAGGGAATTGTCCTGGAGCGGGTAACGGAAAATGCATTTTTTTACATCGCCCTTACCTGCATGGTAATCGGGGTGTTGTTGTTCCTGGCAGGATTTTTGGCAGAACTCATATCCCGCAGCAGCTCAGACCGAAACAATTATCAGATTGACGAAATACTGGATTGATTATGAATAAGGAAAAAGAGGTGAATATACTGGATGTGTATATTGTCATACGCAATTTCATTAAACGGCGCTGGTTGTGGCTCCTGATTGCCGGTATACTTGGTGTCGTATTCGGTTACGTTAAAGTCAAGCTTCAGGATAATGCATATCGTTCGGATATTGTTATCAGATCCGGACTTATTTCTAAAGATCAGATATATACTGCTCTTTTACCTATTGTGAATAACACTGAGGAAAAACCGGTTAAAAAATTGACCCGCTTTTTTGAGACCGGTGACAAGACATTTGCGTCCGTGCAGAAATTTGCCATTGATACTTTGGATATAAAATCCGGTATTGTGATTCACCTGCATCTGACAGATACATCCGACCTGGCTGATATCCAGGCTGAATTTCATGATTTCTTCATCAACAGATCCGGGTTTACAAAACTGTTTGAGAAAGAAAAAGCACTGAATGAGGAGTATTACAACGTTCTTAGTGAAGAAATTGCTGAAATAAATGCATTCCAGAAAAAAATTCTGGAAGCTGACAGACCTATGGAAAATGCATCTCAAAGCCTTGCTGGTACGCATGAGGAATTGATAGATTTGTACGAAAAATATCTCAAAGTAAAGCGTGATCTTGAGATGAAAAGCCCTGTAAGTGTGACGTTTAGTAAGGATGTGATGCCAATTCAGAAACATCCATTGCGTAAAATGACGGTCTATAGCCTGATTTTTGGCCTCATTATGTTGTTTCTGCTGATTCTGGCAGAGTTTGAGCGTGCGGCCAGGCAGAGGCGCAACTCAGAATGATCAGCCTTTTTTCTCTATCAAAGCTTGTTTTTTTAGTGTTTTACGGGCAGTGCTAACCATGGGCGGTCCGATAAACTTACCGTTTATCATGGCTACACCTTTGGCTTCCTGTTTTGCTTCTTCGGACATCTCCAGTATCGCCCTGGCTTCCCTGATATCCTCCTCCGAAGGTGAAAAATAGCGATGTGCAAGCTCCAGTTCTTTGGGATGAAGTATCAGCATGCCTTCGAAGCCAAAATTCCGTGCCGTTTTCAGATTGGTTTCCAGATCCTCAAGATCATGAATCCTGATGTGTACCGTATCCACGGGGATGACATTGTTTGCCCTGGCAGCCATGGAAATCATGGAGCGTGCCGTGAAAATACTTTCTCCGGCTTTGTCATGAATTCCCTCCAGATCTGTCAGGTAGTCTTCGCAGCCAAAAGCAATGGCCACAACACGATCAGATGCTTTGCAAATGCCGTCTGCATTTAATACGGCTGAGGCGGTTTCTATCAGCGGAATGATTTTAAAGGTTCCTTTCGGAATCCCTTTTTCATATTCTATGGTTTCCAGCAATTTATCAAAGAAGTAGATGTCTTCCCCGGTTTGCGATTTGGGATACATAAATCCGTCTATTCCCTCAACACACAATTGGTAAACATCTTTAAGCAACTCACCGCTTTCCCGGTCGTTTACACGCGGAAATACCCTGTGATGTTTAAATGCTCCTTCCGACAGCATCTGTTTGATTTTATCCCTGGCAACCTGCTTGTTCTCGTGTGGTAAAACTGAGTCTTCAATGTCGGGAAGAAGAACATCTGCATTGGTTGTAACTGCTTTATTCATCAGCCGGGTGTTGTGGGCTGGCACAAACATCAGGCTCCGCATGAGGTATTCATTTTGCATGATCAGGCTTTTTCTTGATTAATACTTTTCTTCTGAAACGCAGCACATCAACATCGTTTTGATTATAGGCAGTGGTTTCAACATAAACAATGCCTCTGTCTGGTTTTGATTTTGACTCCCTGACATCCAGAACTTCTGTGCGTGCATATATAGTATCGCCAATAAAGACAGGTTGCAGGTGGTCAACATTTTCATACATCAGATTAGCAATGGCTTTTCCGCTGATATCGGGAACGGTAATTCCCACAGTAAGGCTGAATACAAGCGTCCCGACAACCAATGGTTTGCCATGTTGCTGCTTTGATGCGTAATCAACATTGGTGTGCACAGGATGGTGATTCATGGTCATCATCGAAAACAGGTTGTTGTCATCTTCAAATATCGTTTTTGAAGCAGCATGATAAATAACCTGCCCCGGTTCAAAATCATCAAACCATGTTCCGATCTCTTTGACAATCTTTTTTGTATCTGACATATACCTTAGTTTTGCCCGAAAGATAAGAAAATTTGATGTCAATTCAGATGCTGCTTAATTAAGAATAAAGGAATCCGGTCTGAATCCTGCCTTTTGCCTAAACGTCACTGCAATGGGAGGGATTTTTATTACTTTTGCATTCATTAATGTAATGTGATGGTTAAACGTCTGCTTGAAAAATATAAAAATCGCTCGGATTTTACACGCAATTTTATCATCCTTTTCCGGGGAACTTTAATCGCTCAGGTGATTCCTGTGCTGTTGATGCCGGTTATTACGAGCTTGTATACCCCTGAATCCATGGGCGTTTTTGAATTGTTTCTTTCCATTAGCCTGATTCTTGGTGCTGTTGCAAACGGACGCTATGAATTGTCTGTTGTGCTACCGGATAAAAAGGAGGAAGCATGGAATATTATGGGGCTCGGAATGCTCATCAGCTTTGCTTTTTCCATATTCCTTTTGCTGATTTTTTCCGGCTTTGCTGATACCATTGCAGGATGGCTCAACAATGCGGATATTGAAGCCTGGCTTATATTTGTTCCACTTGCTGTGCTTTTCCAGGGATGGTTCGGTATGTTGAATTATTACAACACCCGTGAAAAATCATTCAAAACCATTTCACAGGCCAATGTCTCCAGGTCGGTTTCACGTACAGGCGTACAAATTGTTACCGGTATTTTTGTGAACTCTCCTGCAGGCCTTATTCTTGGTCAGATTGCAGGTTTTTTTACTGCCGTTTTTATCATGGTGAAAAAAATCAGCCTGAAAGCATTTTTCAGACAGGTTGATAAAGACGGGATGAAAAAACAAGGCCGGCGGTACAAAAGATTTCCCTTGTTTACCATGCCGGCAACCCTTGCCAATACAGCATCAGTAAATTTAACAGGAATACTGATTTCAGCCATGTATGCCATTAGCAGCGTTGGGTTTTATTCCCTTGCCAACCGTGTGCTTGGGATGCCCGGTACGCTGATCGGAAAATCACTCTCGCGGGTTTACCACAAAGAAGCCGTTGATCAACGCAAAAAATACGGACATGCCCGGCCGGTTTTTATAAGCACTGTGAAAAAACTGGTTGTTATTTCCCTGCCATTATTTGCTGTTATTTTTGTGTTTGCTGAAGATTTATTCTCTATTGTGTTTGGTGAGGAGTGGAGTGTTGCCGGCTCGTATGCCAAAATACTGATCCCATTGCTGTTTATCCGATTCATAGTTGCACCGGTGTCTGTAACCTTATCCGTTTTTGAGAAACAAAACATTTCCCTGTACTGGCAGCTTGGCTTACTTTTTCTGAGCCTTGGTGTGTTTGCTTTGTCATGGTTTATCGGATGGCATATTAAAACATTCCTGATTTATCTGGTTGCAATTCTGTTTTTCTATTACGTATTTTTTATTTTTATTCTCTGGAACGTTGCAAGTAATAAACTTAAATCTTAAGCCCTTATGGGAGAAAAGCTCACAAAAGAAGATCTGATAAACGATATCCGGAAGCTGGGTGTCCGGAATGGTGATATGTTGCACTTAAAGGTATCAATGCGCTCCATTGGTTATGTTGAGGGAGGTGCAAATACCTTACTCCAGGCCTTGCTGGATGTTGTAGGTGAGGAAGGAACCCTCGTGTCCGACGCGTTTATCTCAACATATCCGCTGCCGCTTGAGCCGGAGCAGGAAAAGCTCATAGCTGATGATTACACGCCTTCCTATGCAGGTGCATTTGCCAATGCCATGATAAAACATCCCCGCATGCACCGAAGCAAGCACCCTGTTCAAAAGTATGCTGCCATAGGTAAGGATGCAGAGCGTTTGTGTCATAATCATACGCCCGAATCGGGCGGATACGATCTGTTGCACCAAATGGCCGAAGAGGGCGCAAAAAATCTGACCATCGGAAAAAAAGTGGCCGGTGTTGGTACTACGCATGTGGCAATAGATTTGCTCGGGTTTAAACGCAAACAAATTAACCGGGGCATCCATTACAGGGATGAAGATGGCATTGTTAAACTTGCCGGAGTAAACTGGAACGGTGGCTGTGCCAAAGGATTTCCTAAATTTATACCACATTATTTTAAGCAGGGAGCGGTGCTTGCCGACGGAAACGTGGGAGAGGCACGTGGTCTGCTGACCTCCATGAAACGTACACTTGAAATTGAACTGGATATCCTGAAAAAGGATCCTGCATTTTTCTTTTGCGGTGATAAAACCTGCTATTCCTGCCAGATGACATGGGATCACTCACCTAAAAATCCGTTTAGCTTTTATCCGCGATGGATGATGAAAAATATCGGGAGTTTATCCTTTTCCCGTATACGCAATTTGCTTAAAATTAATAAAAAGTCTGCCAACGCATGATAACTGTAAGCATTCCGGATTCGTTTACGCCTGAAAGGAAATACATTCTTTCTGTCTTGCTTGATGATTTTCTGGGGCTTGACTATTCCATATCCGGCAAGGCAGCAAACGCGTGGGTGCTGAATCTGGATAATGGGAAACAACTTGTGATTGAGGATGCATTTTTTTCACACATAAAGGGCAAGACATTTCTCGAAAAAAGCAAAATGCCCGGCAAACCGAAACCGGCATATCATCAGTTTATGCCGGACAATAATCTTCCGGTGATTTTTGGCAGCCCCGAACTGACCGTTAAGGATGATGAGATCCGCTGTGAACTTGATATCTTTGCCGGTGCCTTCTTTTTGCTGACACGCTGGGAGATGCTGGTTAATAATGAAAAAGATAAATACCAACGCTTTCCCGATGATGAAAATTATCTGAAAAAACACGGCTTGCAGGACAGGCCACTGGTGGATGAATATACCGAAACCCTTCGGTCTATGCTTTCTCATCTTGCACCAGAACTAAAGTGGAAACAGCATACATACAAGCCTGTGATTACCCATGATGTGGATTTTATTACCCGGTATGCAGGATTAAAACAGTATATTAAAGGTCTTGGTGGTGATTTGATAAATAGAAAAAACCCCTTGCTCTGGGCAAAAACCACAGGGGATTTCCTTGGGTATAAGCTGGGATTTAAGAAAGATGTGTACGACAGTTTTGATTTTTTAATGGATGTCTCCGAACAAAACGGGTTGAAATCACATTTTTATTTTATCCCCGGCAAGCCCGGTGAATATGATGTGCGCTACGATATTGAAAGCACCAAAGCAGAGGATGTAATTAACAATATCATAAGCAGAAATCACATTGTCGGGGTGCATGGAAGCTACGATGCTTACGATGATAAGCAGCGATACGGGCAAGAGCTGAATAGGCTAAAACAGCATGTGCAAGTGGTAAGGGAAGGCCGGCAGCATTACCTGAGGTTTAAAAATCCGGATACCTGGCAGATTCAGGACGATTACGGACTTAAACTGGACAGTTCCATGGGTTATGCTACCGATGCAGGGTTTATTTGTGGCACATGCAGAGCTTATCATCCGTTTAATCTGATAACAAGAAAAAAACTAAGCCTTCAGGAACTGCCAATTACCCTGATGGATACAGCTCTGCTGAATAAAAAATGCAGTGACCATGATTTTTTAGCTAAGGTGAAATCGCTCAACAGGCAAGTGAGAAAATACAAAGGCAATTTTACCCTGTTGTGGCATAACAATAACCTGGAAAATGGTAATTTCAGAACAAACAAATCATTATACCTGAAAACAATAGATGCGATTTCTGAGTAAAGAACATATGAACAAGGTGATGGACAAGCCACTCCGCCTGATGGTTAACAGAAGTTTTCTGTTAACCCTTATGGCCTTGTTTGTTGTGAATTTTCTGTTCGAATACTATTACACGTCGTTTATTATCCCTACGTATAAGGAAAACGGAATCATTCTGGATTTTAACTGGCTCAAATACCTTGAAGGGAAATTCTGGCTGCTCATTCTGATGGCTGGTGCCTGTCTTCTCAACCGTAGTACACAATTCATAAGTTCCTTGTTTGTGTTCCTACTCCTTCTCCTTTTTTTGCCGGCTCATATTATTTACGCCTATTCTGACGGCATGCCTAAGGCCTTTTATTCTGTTCTTACATTTTTTGTGATTTTTGGGTTTCTTGGCAGCCAAAGAATAAAGCTGAAAACAGTTTTTATGCCGGAGTGGATAAAGTACACGCTATTGCTGGCAATCATGTTTATAATGCTGGTTCCTGTTGTTATGGATTTTAAACTGAACATCAGTCCGCAGGCACTGAAATTGCAGAATATATATGACGTGCGCGAAGTGTTTAAACTGAAAAGCAGCGGTTTTACGGATTATACATTTTGGTGGCTTGCCAAAGCTGTTCTTCCTGTATTGCTTGTGTTCAGCATGATTCGCAGGGATCCGAAAGTGATTGTGCTTAGCCTGCTAATTCTTGCGTATCTGTTTCTGATTTCCGGACATAAAAGTGTGTATGCAACACCACTGCTGATATTGTTTTATTACTTTTTTGGCAAAACGTACAACGATAAAATTAAAATTTCCATTATTGCCATTCTTGTCTTGCTGTTGCTTATTAATATTCCTGACTTTTATCTGCAGAGGCCAATGTTTAAGTCCTTGATTGTGAGGCGTGTTTTCTTTGTCCCAGCAATCCTGAATGAGTTTTATTTTGATTTCTTTGATCACAACCATCTGTTTTTGTCTCACAGTGTTTTTAGCGGATTGACAGAATACCCCTATGATGTGATGCCAACTTACCTGATTGGAGAACACTATTTCGATAAACCCGAAATGAGTTCAAATGTCGGTATTGTTGCCGATGGTTTTATGAATTTTGGCTACATCGGTGTGGTTGTGTATTCTACCTTGTTTTCGTTTATTATGGTACTGCTGAATTCCATAAAACTTAACCTGCGTTATTTTGGTATTTTTGTTTTTTATATGATGATATTCAGGGGGACAGCTTTTTTAACAGCATTCCTGACACATGGCTTTTGGCTTCTCCTGATTTTTGCCTTTATTGTTATTCCGAAACACGATTCCTGACATGAAAAAGATTTGTCATATGTCCAGTGTACACCCGAGGTTCGATACACGGATTTACCATAAAGAGTTAATGAGCCTGAAAAAGGCAGGCTATCAGGTGGTTTTGATTGTTGCTGATGGCAATGGAAACGAAACCACCGCAGATGGTATTGAAATACTGGATGCAGGAAAGCCTTCCGGTCGTGTTTCGCGCATACAGAAATCCCGCAAAACCGTTTATAAAATGGCTTTGCAGCAGCATGCTGATGTATACCATTTTCATGATCCTGAAATGTTACCTTATGGTGCAAAACTGTTTCGCAAAAACAATCCCGTTGTCTATGATGCTCATGAAGACCTGCCCCGTCAGATACTTTCAAAATATTGGATAAATAAACCATTACGGAAATTTTTATCCTTTTTATCAGAAAAGTTTGAAAACTACCATTGCAAGCGGGTTTCACACATCATTACGGCAACCGATTTTATCCGCGATCGCTTTAAAAAACTTAACCCGGGAGTGAGTACAGTTGAAAATTATCCTGTCCTCAGCGATTCTCTGATAGAGTCCAAAACGGATACATCAAAAGCATCGGAAATTAGCTATGTGGGAGCCATCGCACAAGTTCGCGGCATTAGTGAGCTGGTTAAAGCCCTGGCGCATTGCCGCAATGATATCAGACTAAACCTGGCTGGAAATTTTTCACCACCTGAGTATCAGGACGAACTGAGAGAAACAGAGGGGTGGAGGAAAGTAAATGTCATTGGTTTTGCTGACAGACAGAAAGTACGGGAGTTGTTGCAGCGGTCGTTTGCCGGTATGGTTACCTTACATCCCATCATTAATTACAGGGATGCATTGCCGGTGAAAATGTTTGAATACATGGCTGCCGGTATTCCGGTAATTTCATCAGATATCCCGCTCTGGAAGGAAATTGTCGATGATGCAAAATGTGGTCTCTGTGTTGATCCCCTGGATCCAGTGAAAATTGCAGAAGCAATTGATTACCTGTATGAACATCCTGCAGAATCCCGTCAAATGGGTTTAAGCGGACAAAAAGCAGCAATGGAAAAATACAGTTGGGAGCAGGCTGAGAAAACACTGCTGAATGTGTATGTGGATTTGATAAATTAAGGCATCTGAACGTATGAATATCTGGATCATAAATCATTACGCTGTCACCCCGGAGTTTCCCGGAGGAACACGGCATTATGACTTTGCTGAAAGCCTTGTCAGGCAAGGGCATACGGTAACGGTTTTTGCCTCAGGCTTTATCTACTCAAGCTTGCAGGAATCGCAGACCTACGATAATAAGCCCTTTTCAAAAGCAGAATATGAAGGAATTCGCTGGTACTGGATTAAAACAAAGCCCTATCAGAACAACAGTGCAAAGCGGATGCTTAACATGATCTCCTTTGCGCGCAATTTGGCAAAAACCGCTAAAAATATCCCGTCTCCGGATGTTATTATGGGATCCAGTGTGCATCCGTTAACACCGCTCGTTGCTTCACGCATCGCCAAAAAACGACGGTTGCCCTTTGTGTTTGAAATCCGTGACCTCTGGCCTCAAACTTTGATTGATAATGGAAGCTGGTTTGCCTGGCATCCACTGGCATTAGCTTTCAGATGGATTGAGAAAAAAACCGTTTTGCTTGCAGATGGCATCGTCACCCTGTCGCCCAAAACCATTCCATACCTTGAAGAAGGGTATGATTATCCCAGGGGTAAGATTGTCCTTATTCCCAACGGAACGCATATCAATCCATCGCCTGATTTTACCCCTACCGGTAATGAGAAAATCAGGTTTATGTATGTTGGCGGTGTAGACAGAGTGCATAAACTCGAAGATCTTATCGCTGCCCTGAGAACCGTTCAGGAAACGAATGCTGACATTGTTTTTGAAATTGTCGGAAACGGAAAAGATAAAGACAGCCTGATAAAAAAAGCTGAGGAAACCGGTCTTAAAAATGTCACCTTTACTGAAGCTGTTAAAAAATCTGAAGTTCCTGAAAAACTGAAACAGGCTGATGTCCTTTTTCTTTCTACAGGTGAGGTGTTTTATGGCAGCGAGAATAAACTTGGCGAATACCTGAATGCAGCAAAGCCAGTTATAACCTACACGCCGGCTAAACACAACGATGTGGTGGAAGAGCATGATTGCGGCTTGTCAGCAGCGTATTCCGACATTCAAAGTCTGGCTGATACCATCCTCCATATGGCCGATATGTCAGAAAGTCAGCGCCTTGAAATGGGCAAAAATGCATACGATTATGCAAAACACAAGCTTAGCATTCATAAACTGACAGGCGACCTGCTGGCGTTTTTTAATGCCATTACTGAGTATGATATAAACAATCCAAAAGTGACGATAAGAGAAGCACGAAAGGATGATGTCGCTGATGTGGCACGGCTGCATAAAACTCAGATCCCAAGCGGCTTTATTAGTTCTCTGCCACTTTCGGTTGTGCAACGCTTGTACAAAACCATTGCCGGCAATGAGTTGCTGTATGTAATCAGTGAACATGATAAGGTTCTTGGGTTTGTTTCCGCATCATTAAATACATCAAAACTCTACAAACGATTTGTTATCCAAAATATGCTGGCTATTCTCCCTGTTTTTACTACACTGATATTTCGGAAAAACTTTCTGAAACGCAGCCTTGAAACCCTGAAGGCACCAGCTAAAACAAAAACAGCAAAGATAGAGGATGAGCTGCCTGAGTTGTTGTCTGTCGTTGTCAGACCGGGGCGTCAGGCCGGTGGTGTGGGTAAAATGTTGCTCGATAAACTTGAATCGGAACTGAAAAGCAGGGAAATAAGTAAATATAAAGTTGTGGCGGGCAATAAGCTGATTTCAGCAAACCGGTTTTATGAAAAGTACGGATTTGAATTGTCCCGGCAAACGGAAATCCACAAAGGTGATAAGTCAAATGTGTACATAAAATCTTTATCGTGATGGCATTTAATGAACTTAGAAAACATATTTCACACTTCCTGGATGATAAAGGAAAAATATATTTTCATTACAAGGGAAGGGTTTCCCTGTATGCCTTGTTGAAAGCCATGGATGTTGGTGCTGGTGATGAGATTATTGTTCCTGCGTTTACCTGTGTGGTTGTTCCCAATCCCATTATTTATGCAGGGGCAAAACCTGTGTATGTGGATATTGATCCCGATACCTATAACCTCAATGTGGATAAGCTGGAAGCTGCAATTACAGACAAAACTAAAGTTATTGTTTGTCAGAATACTTATGGGCTTTCTTCAAATGTAGAAAAAATGCTTTCCATTGCCAGTCGACATAAGTTGTTTACCATCGAAGACTGCACACATGGCTTTGGTGGTACCTATGAGGGTAAGCCAAACGGAAGCTATTGCGATGCCTCCTTTTTTTCCACACAGTGGAACAAGCCGTTTTCCAGTGGCGTTGGGGGGTTCGCTATGGTGAATAACCCCGGCCTTGTCGAAAAAATGGATGCCCTGGAAAACAAAAAAATCCCGGTGGCAGCCAAACAAAAAATCAGTTTACGCTTCTTGTATTTTACCCGGCGTTACCTGCTCAACAATGCTACCTACTTCTTCCTTGTCCGGTTATATCGCTGGTTGAGTAAAAACAACATGGTGGTTGGTTCATCCTCGGGCGAAGAGATTAGCAGCGTAAAGAAACCCGATCGTTTTTTTATGGATTACAGCCGGCTGCAAGCAAAAGAAGCGTTGAGAAACATTAAACAGCTTGATGGCTTACTATCCCTAAGAAAGAAAAATGCTGCTGCTTATACGGAATTTCTTAAAAGCCGTGGTAAAAACCATGTTTCTGAGGGGCTGTTTCCCAATCATAGCTTCTTGAAGTACCCGCTACTGGTATCAGACAGGGATGCGTTTTTTGCCCTGGCTGAAAAGCACAAAATCCCGGTTGGCGACTGGTTTATTTCACCTCTGCATCCCGTAACCGAAAATTTTGAGTTATGGCATTTTAATACGGAAAAGTTTCCTGTAGCTGTGCATGCTGCTGAGCGAGTTGTGAATCTGCCAACAGATATCAAGCGATTAGATAAGGTACTGGCTTTTCTTGAAGACAATACCAACCTGATTGAAGATCAGCTCTGATGTTTTTCGCGGGTATACCACTTGCAAAATTCCTTTACACCGGTCTCAAAATCTGTCTTTGCCTCAAAATCCAGAATTTCTTTTGCTTTTTGCACATCCGCAAGTGTACCTTCGGATTCTGCCTCATGAGCGGCAAGATACCGTTTACTGCTCCTGCTGCCCAACTGATTCTGCAGAGTGCTTATCATCTCGTCAAGACCTACGGGTTTACCACCAGCCAGGTTGATGATCTCAAAACCCTGAATACCGACATCCAGGCACGTTTTTATACCGTTTACGATATCTTTGACGTAAGTATAATCCCGAAATGTTGTGCCGTCACCAAAGATTTTTAACTTCTTGCGCTGCAATATGTTGTCAGTAAAAAGGCACATTGCCAGATCGGGGCGCATTCGTGGGCCATACACCGAAAAAAGCCTGAGGGCGATGAAAGGATTACCTGTTTTTTCTGCATAGGCTTTTCCCATTGTTTCGCAGGCAAGTTTACTTCGTGCGTACGGGCTTAAGGGTTGCAGCGGTTCCAGCTTTTCATGCCACGGTCTGGACGGATGATTGCCATATACTGAGCTGGATGAGGTGAAAATAAAGCGGGGAACGTTGTGCCTTTCCGCAAATGTCAGTACTTCACGCAAGGCTTCGGTATTGGCTTTATAATGGGCTTCCGGATTTTCAGTGGATTGCCTCACGCCGGCCTTGGCAGCCAGATGAATGATGGCATCAACAGGCAATTTCAGATTGCTGTTTGTGCTGATGTTGCGGACATCATCCTGTATGAATGAAAAATTGCTCTGTTTATGAAAGGCTTCAATATTCTTTTTCTTGATTTCAGGATTGTAAAAATCGTCAAGATTATCAATGATGGTGATTTTGTAATTGTGCTTTAACAGGGATTCGGTGAGGTGGCTGCCAATGAATCCTGCACCACCGGTAATCAAAATATGCGCTCCTGGTTTAATCATCCTGCCTGAGGGTTTTGTAATACCACTCAATGGCTTCTTTCAGGCCATTCTCAACCTGATACTCCGGTTTATAATCAAGCAATGATATGGCTTTATCAATTGATGCAAGACTGTGTTTGATATCGCCCTGCCTCTCGGGACCATGCTTTACGCTGATTTCAGCAACCCGTGGATCAAAAGCTGAGAGTTGTTTTTGAATGACCTTGGTTAAGTGATTCAGGCTGATGTAATTTCCACAGGCTACATTGTACACCTTGTTTAATGCTTCAGGTTTGTCTGTTGATGCGGCCAGCAGGTTGGCCTGGATGACGTTTTCAATATAGGTAAAATCCCTGCTCTGTTCACCATCACCGTTAATTACAGGTGATTTTTGCTGCAAAAACATTGCGATAAATTTGGGAATAACGGCTGCATATGCCCCATTGGGATCCTGACGTTTGCCAAATACATTGAAATAACGCAGACCAATGCAATCGATACCATACAGGCGATGAAACACATCTGCATACATTTCATTCACGTACTTGGTGATGGCATATGGTGAAAGGGGTTTTCCAATCTTATCTTCTTGTTTGGGAAGCTCCGTGTTATCGCCATACGTGCTGGAACTGGCGGCGTAGACAAAGCGTTTGACACCTTCGTCCTTTGCTGCGGTAAGCATGTTGACAAATCCGGATATGTTAACGTCTGTGGTGATTTCAGGTGATTTAATGGAGCGGGGAACAGAGCCCAATGCTGCCTGATGATAAACGATGCTGATACCTTTTACCGCATTTCTGCATGTATCCAGATCACGGATGTCGCCTTCAATCAAGGTGAAATTCGGATGATCGGAAAAGGGTTTGAGATTTTCTTTTTTTCCTGTTGAGAAATTATCCAGGCAGGTGATATGATTGTTGTCTTCCAGTAAACGGGCAATCAGGTTGGAGCCGATGAAGCCGGCTCCACCTGTTACCAGAATATGTTTTTCCTGCAATTTAGGCATGCAGTTTATTTAGCATAATTAACAGAACGGGTTTCACGGATTACGGTAATTTTTACCTGACCCGGATAAGTCATTTCATCCTGTATGCGTTGGGCGATTTCGTTGCTGATGTCAGTTGCCTCCTGATCGCTAACCTTTTCGCTGCCAACAATTACCCTGAGTTCACGACCGGCCTGTATGGCGTAGGTTTTTGTAACACCAGGGTAGGAAAGAGCCAGTGATTCGAGCTCTTTCAGGCGTTTGATGTATGATTCAACCACTTCACGACGAGCACCCGGGCGAGCACCTGAAATGGCATCGCATACCTGGATAACCGGAGCGATAAGGCTGTTCATCTCTTCTTCATCGTGGTGCGCTCCAATGGCATTGACAACTTCAGGTTTTTCCTTGAATTTCTCAGCCAGCTTCATGCCAAGTACAGCGTGCGGCAATTCGGGCTCATCGTCCGGTACTTTTCCGATATCATGCAAGAGGCCTGCGCGTTTGGCAAGTTTGGGATTCAACCCAAGTTCTGATGCCATGATGGCAGAAAGGTTGGCTACTTCACGTGAGTGCTGCAGCAGGTTTTGTCCGTATGAAGAGCGGTATTTCAGGCGCCCAACCATGCGGATAAGCTCGGGATGCAACCCATGTACGCCCAGATCAATTGCTGTTCGTTTTCCGGTTTCGACAATTTCTTCTTCCAGTTGTTTTTTGGTTTTAGAAACCACTTCTTCAATGCGCGCCGGGTGAATCCGTCCATCAATAATGAGCTGGTGCAGTGCCAGACGGGCAATTTCTCTGCGGATGGGATCAAAAGCAGAAAGAATAATGGATTCAGGCGTGTCATCAACAATGATTTCAACGCCTGTTGCAGCTTCGAGAGCCCGGATGTTACGACCTTCGCGTCCAATGATACGCCCTTTGATTTCATCGCTCTCTATGTGGAAAACGGATACGGCATTTTCGATGGCTGTTTCCGTAGCAGTCCGCTGAACCGTTTCCAGTACAAGTTTTTTCGCCTCTTTGTTGGCAGTCATTTTAGCTTCATCAATGATTTCGTTGATGTATGACATGGCCTCAGTTTTGGCTTCATCTTTCAGTGAGTTAATAAGCTGTTGTTTAGCTTCATCTGCACTCAGACCACTAACTGTTTCAAGCTGTTTGACCTGCTCGTTGTGCATTTTTTCCAGCTCCTGAGTTCTGAGTTCAACGCGTTCGAGCTGTGTGTCAAGGTTTTTTCTAACAGCGTCGTTTTCTTTACGTTTACGGTTAAGGTCTTCCATTTTCTGAGAAAAACTCTGCTCTTTCTGGTTCAGACGGTTTTCGGCTGTAGAAATTTTAGCGTTTTTCTCATTAATGAATTTTTCATGTTCTGTTTTTAAATGAAGAAATTTCTCTTTGGCCTGAAGAATCTTATCTTTTTTGATTACCTCTCCTTCTCCTTTGGCTTCTTCAATTATTTTTTTTCGTTTTTTAGCGAGCACACTGTCCCAGAGGTAATATGAGATTACCGCCCCTGCGGCCAGTGCTACCACGCCTGTTATTACAATTGGTAGCATAAAGTATGTGTTTTATTTATATTAGACATATTATTCATTTATCATTTAACCATAAAATAGCCCGCATTGTTCCTCAAGTTATAAAGAACCCCTGTTTGACATGGGTGGAGCTGCCACACTACATCTGACGTCCACTGTCCGCCGGAGCGAAACCACTGAGCGGGTCAGTGGTTGAGGCCTGCCATCAGCAATGTGAGCCTGGCTCCAATAACAATAGTGTTGAGTCTCATAAGCTTTAAAGAACAAATACGGGCTAAAGACTTAATATTTTTTATTTAAAGAACGTTACGCTTCTGATAAATAAGAGCTTAATGTAAAATTCAAATCTCTCAAATCCTCCAGTACAGGTTGCAGATTTGTTTGCCGTTGTGCATCCAGTGCATTTACAGCAATTTTTAAGCTTGCCATTGCCAGATAATCCTGTTCATCCTTATCTTTTATATTCATGCTTCTGAATTGATCGGTAATGGTGTTCACCAACTGAGCGGCTTCCCGTAGCGTTTGCTCAGTCTGTGTGTCATTCCGGTTGATCGTTAATGTGTAATCCCGGTTTGAAATGTTCACCTTTATTCTCAATCCATCCTGCATTTTATCTTACATTTTATTTATCAGAGCTATACAGCTGTCAATTTCCCGTATTAATGTATTAATTTCTTCTTTCGCCTCTTCTTTTCTTTCTTTATTATTAAACGTAGCACTAACTTTAATAGTTTCCAATTCTCCGTTTAATTTTACAATTTTAGCGCTTAGCTCAGATTTTTCTTCTTTAATCGTGTTAATTTGCTCTGTCAGTTCATGATTTTTCCTTTTTTCATTTTGATAAGCAGAATTGAGTCTGGCGGCCTTATCCCTCAGCGTGGCAATTAATTCACGCATGTCATTCAGGTGGTTATTGCTCTTTTCATCCGCCATAGTTCTGCATACATTTAAGTACAAAAATAGTGGAAATTTCATTTATTTAAAAGATATTTGCGTGGATGTTTAAAGAAAATGTAAACAATAAGGGATTACTAAGCGGCTTTGTGTTTGCTGTACTGATTTTTGCGGGGGTTTCACTGCCTGCACAAAATCGTAATAATTATGCGCGACCTTTGAAAATTCCCCTGGTAATGTCCAGCAGTTTTTGCGAATCACGCCCGGAGCATTTTCATACGGGTATTGACATCAAAACGCAGGGCGTTATCGGGCATAAATTATATGCCATAGAGGATTGCAGATTATACAGGATAAAGATAAAGGCCGGTGGGTACGGAAATGCCCTGTATTTGCTTAACAGCGATTCAACCCTGGCATTGTATGCTCATCTCAACAGGTTTCGTGATGATATACAGAAGTTTGCACGCCGCCTTCAGTACGAGAATAAATCCATGTTTCTGGATACCATCCTTTCAGATACGGTGATTTCATTTGAAAAAGGCGAGATGATTGGATATGCCGGAAATTCCGGACACTCAGGTGGCCCTCATCTGCATTTTGAAATACGCAAAATGCCGGATGAAAGAGTGATTAATCCGCAAACGTTTTACGATTTCACAGACAATAAAGCGCCACGTTACCGCTACCTTGCATTTTATGACCTTGATGGGGATGATAAATCAGAAGCAGAACGTTCATCGCTCTACAGTGCCGGCAGTCTGAAAAATGGGAGCGTTCAGTTGAGGCCGGGGCAGTGGGGTGTCGGAGTTGAAATTGTAGACCGCATGGATGGGACCTGGAATCGCTATGGTATTATTGAGATGATTTTGCGTGTTGATGAGGATACCGTGTACCATTCAAACATCAGAGAATTTCAATGGAAAGATCAGAAATACACAGAAGCCTGGTTCGATGCGTATTATCTGAAAACCCGAAGCATACACGTGCAGAGGTGTTTCCGGGAAAATGGCAATCATGCAGATTTGTTTGATAAGCTAAAAAACGATGGTATACTTGAGTTGAAAGCCGGCGATGAGAAATGGATACACATCAGTGCCCGTGATGGTGCCGGTAATTGGTCGGATATGAAATTCCGCATTCAGATTTCCGGCGAAGCCAAACCAAAAGCTCCGGACAATGAACTGCTGAAAGCCGAACAGCCTGCTGCTTTGCCTTTTGAGGCTGCATTTTTGCAGATTCCTGCCGATGCTTTGTACCGCGATGCTAAAATTACTATTGATTGTCAGCGGCAGGAATCCGAAGAAATTGAAGGCTGGAACTTCAATGATCATTATTATGCATTTAGTGAACCCTTTACACTCTACCTGGATGGCAGTGCATTGCCTCATTCACAAAAAGATAAAATTGTTGTTATGCGGCGGCAAAACGGCAGGGAGGACTGCCTTACCGGAAGCTGGCACGGAGCATATTTTGCTGTTCAGTCCGACGAAGGCGGGTATTATTCTTTTGCTGCCGATAGTGTGCCTCCAAGACTCTATGGCAGCCGCATGCGCGACAGTGCCAACTATTCCGGATCCGGTTCTGTGCGTTACCGGGTTTCTGATAATTTATCCGGTATTGAAACGTACAATGCCTGGGTGGATAATCAGTGGGTGCTGCTACAATATAAACCCAAATCCCGTACATTGTTTTACGAGTTTGATGAGCATATTACACCCGGTAAATGGCATGACTGGAAAATCCGCGTGAGCGATGCCGTTGGTAATGTGCGGGAAGAACAAGCCGTCTTTTATTACTAATCCCGGCCGGAACTTATTCATTGTAATATTTCATTGCCTCGGGTAAATTTTTCTTCATCTCAGCAATGCGCTTTGCATCTGCCGGATGTGTACTCAAAAACTCAGGAGGTTTTGGTCCGCCGTGCTTCATCATGCGCTCCCAGAAGTTCACCGCTTCCTGGGGATTATATCCGGCCTTTGCCATAAAAATCAGCCCCAGCTTGTCCGCTTCATATTCATGTTTGCGTGAATAGGGGAGCAGCATACCAACCTGTGATCCAATGGCATAAGCACTAAGGAAAATGTTCTGAGTCTGCTCGGGTTTTGTTTTTAAAAATTCTGAAACAGCTATTCCGCCGGCCTGCACCATCAGTTGCTGCGACATGCGTTCATTGCCGTGACGTGCAACGGCATGCGCAATTTCATGCCCCATTACCACTGCAATGCCATCGTCATTTTCGCACAATGGCAAAATACCACTGTAAAAAACAACTTTTCCGCCCGGCATGCACCAGGCGTTGGGTACATCGTTTTCAACCAGGTTAAATTCCCAGGAAAACTGATCAAGGCGGTTTTCAAGGCCTTTTTCTTTCAGAAAGCCATCAACAGAGCCGGAAATGTTCTGCCCGATCTGTTTTATGCGCTGAACTTCCATCTTATCCCGGGAAACCTTGTTGGTATCCAGGAAGGTGTTGTAGTTTGAATAACTCATGGATAACAATGAGTTCTGCGGCACAAGTAAAACCTGTCTGCGGTTAATTAAGGGCACCGTGGAGCAGGCGATAAGAAAGAGACCGATAATGCCGATGATAACGCTTTTCTTTGCTGACATAATTATTTGCTTTTTATTAGGGATACAAAATAGCTAAACTTATACATATTAAAAAGAAAAATGCTTGGGTTGTTGCCTTTGAGTTGTCGCCTCATGGCTTTGTTGAAGTAACGGTACAGAACGCTCCAGAACCATAGCATGCCGCTTGATTTTTGAGCCTCATAAAAGCGCAGGATACGGATGCTCCTTGTAAATTCCGGATCATTGCCAAAGCGCAGATACAGTTGTTTAAGGTTGTTAAGGCCTGTTTTTGTTTTGTCAAGAAAAACCTGAGAGGATTCCAGGCCGGTGTGGTATAAAGGATTGTTGATGTGCTTAACCGGAATGTTGCGTTTTTGGAGCTCATAGCCGAATAAGCTATCCTCATGCCCGTACTGCGTGAGGTTTTCATCGAATTGTATGGAAAGAAATAAATCTTTGTCAATCAAAAAGTGATGCGTTGTAAACTGCAACCAGGGATTTTCCAGTCGCTGAGTTGCGGACAGGCTTTCGCGCTTATGTCCGTATTTCCAGCGCAGGCGCTTTGCTTTTGGTGGTTTCTCCTGTTTATAGCGTGTTCCCCCGCAGCAGACAGTATTTTTCTGCGCTGCATCCAGATAGTTTGCCAGGAAATTCCTGTTTAGGATCTCTGAGTCGGCATCTATAAACAGCAGGAAATCATACCGGGCATGCCGGGCAAGTTCGTTGCGTGCTTTTGCCCGCCCCAGATTTGTGTCCGAATTTATGATGCGTACACTTTGCAGGGGACTCAGTTTCTGATATGTATATTGTAAGTTGACAGTAGAGTGGTCGTCAAACAAAATGATTTCAGCGGTAACATCAATCTGTTTGATTTGCTCCTGCAACTGAAATATCAGTTTTTCCGAAACCTCATTGTATATGGGAATGCAAATTGACAGCATACAAAAGGGGCTGAAAATACAGCCCCCCTTATTTTAGATATCCAATTTATTATTTTCTTGTGTTGTCCTCTTCTTCTTTCTTATCAACTTCTTTGTCAGCGCCTTTGGCTCCAACTTTGTTGCCAAAATCAGACTTGTCAGTAGATTTGATTTCGGTTTCTTGCTCTTCCATGATGTTCTTTTCTTCAACAACCTCTTCGTCAGATTCTGTTTCAGTAGACTGATCAGCATCGCTCATGTTGGCATCGGCATCTTCACCTACATTCTCGTCCTGAGCTTCATCTTTGGTTTCCTCAGCTTGTTCGGTTTTTTCTTCTTTTGTTGCTTCGTCTTTTGTTTCCTCTCCATTATTGCATGAGATGGTAAAAAGGCCAAGCAGAGCTGCAATTGTAAAAATTCCTAGTTTTTTCATAGTGGTAGATTATTTTTTAGTTAACAGCATAAAATTACATTAATTTTAACATTATGCAAAAAAAATATCTGCAGAATAGCTGCATGAACAAAAAAAACAGAGGCTTCTCGTTTGAAAAACCTCTGATATTGTAGAAAACTGAACTGCTTCTATTCGTTGTCTTTCCCGCTTTTATCCGGGAATTCAGGGATATCCGGAATTTGCGGTGGATTTTCTTCAAGTTGTTTTTTGATCACTTCAATGGCTTTATTGAGCTGCTGGTCAGTTCCATTGAACTCTTTCCATGGATCGTTCCACACTTCAATATCGGGCTCTACGCCATGACCTTCAATAATCCAGTCGCTGCCGTCAGCGGCAAAATGTGCAAATTCAGGTTTGCGCATGGTACCTCCATCAACGAAAGGCAAAGATCCGCGGATGCCGACAACGCCACCCCAGGTGCGCACACCTATGATGGTGCCCAGCTCGTGTTTGCGGAACTGATAGGGGAAAAGATCGCCATCGGAAGCAGAATACTGGTTAACCAACAACACTTTCGGACCGACATGCATGCCACGCGGACGAGTGCCCGGATTGGGAACATTTCTTCCCATTCCCATCATCGCAAGCTCTCTGCGCAAGCGTTCAATAATCATTGGAGATACATTGCCGCCGCCATTGCCTCTGTCATCAATGATAAGGGCGTCTTTGGTGAGCTGTGGATAGAAATGCTTGACAAACTCATTTAATCCTTCTGTTACCATGTTTGGAATGTGGATGTATCCAACACGGCCGTCAGTAGCCCCATTTACCTTGCGGATGTTTTCCTGTACCCATTCGTAGTAATACAATTTTGCCTCATCTTTGCTTGTTTCGATAATCAGCTCACGGGCACCATCGGCCTTGGGCTTATCATTTACTTGTACAAAGATTTTTTTGCCACCGTCGCCAAGCACCAGGCTGTATATGTTATCGGTTTCTTTGGTGCTCTTACCATTTATCGAAATGATGTAATCACCCTGACTGATGTTTTTACCGATTCCGGTTAATGGCGCAGTGTACTCATCATGCCAGTTTTTACCTTCCAGCAATTTGGTGATTTTGAAATAGCCTGAATTGTCCTTCTCAAATTCGGCACCAAGCAGGCCGGTATAAATTTTATCGGGTGTTTCACGGTCACCACCGCCCACATATGCATGGCCAACGTTCAGTTCACCAATCAGTTCGCCAATGAGGTAGGTGAGATCATTTCTGTGATTGACATATGGCAGAAGAACAGCGTATTTATCGTGCATGGCTTCCCAGTCAACGCCGTGCATGCCGGGATCGTAAAAGAAATCACGCATTTGCCGCCAGGCTTCGTTGTAAATCTGTTTCCATTCTTCATGCAAATCCACCCATATTTTCATATCTGACATGTCGATTGGATTGTCAAGTTTGGGTTCTGATGATGGTAAATCCACCACATAGTATTTTCCTGATTTTGATATCAACATTTTTTTGTTGTCATCGGATATTTCATAACCCATACCTGTTCCGAGCTCTTTGACCTCCTCTTTTTTCAAATCAAAATATTTAAGTTCAGAGCTGTGTTTTAAGCGGTACTGATTAAAATACAGTTTGCCGTCTGCAAAAGTGAGATTCCAGTATGATGCCGGTTTAACCGGAAGTACACCCAATCTGTTCTGTATGCCGTCGCGATCAACCTTTATGGTCTTATCCTTTTCTTTTCCCTCTTTTTCTTTATCATCCTTGCTGTCTTTATTTTCGATTTCCACTTCATCATTTTTAGGAGCAAGCGGGTCCGGTGTGTCGGCTTCCAGGGTAAGGTAGTAAATCCTTGACATATCGCGGTAAGCATGATTCCATTCTGTCTGACTGTAAATGGGGTTGAAATCACGGTTTGATGTGAAAAACAAAATGTTACCACAATCTGAAAACGTGGGATTGGATGAATCGTACCATTTGCTGGTCAGAGCCGTTGTGGATTTATCTTTCAGGCTGTATAGGTACAGGCGACTCATGTGGTTATCATCGGCATCAGCCCAGGCAATCCACTTGCTGTCCGGTGACCATGTATAGTCTCTGATTTCATTATAGCCGGATTGTGCTACATCTGTAATGTCACCGCTATCGATGTTAATGTAACGCAACCTGAGTTTTTTATCACTCCACATGAGCTTTTTACTGTCAGACGACCATTTCAGTTGGTAAGGGTAGGTGTCCTGGTTTTCGGTTATTTGTTTTGGAGCCTTCTCGCCGTCTTTATCCTGCAGGTAAAGTTGATATTCACCGCTTTTGTCAGACCAGTATGCAATGTGTTTACCATCCGGGCTCCATACCGGTGAACGGTCGTGTGCATCGTTTGACTCAGTCATACGAACCGTAAGACCTTCTTCAGCCGGAAGGGTGAAGATTTCACCACGGCCGCTGAGAACAACCCGTTTGCCATCCGGTGAAAGCGTGATGCCACGCACATTGTCGCTGGCGTCTTTGTATGCCATGCGGCTGTTTTCAAAATCCTCTGCAATGCGGATGCTGATTTTGTTGCTTTCTCCCGAGGCAATATCGTATCGGTGAATTTCACCACCTTTTTCAAAAACAATGGAAGATTCATCAAAGCCGGGAAATTTGATGTCATAGGTTTCAAAATTTGTGAGCTTTTCAGTTTGCTCACTTTCAAAATCGTATGCAAACAGGTTCATCGTGCGGTCGCGATCTGAGATGAAATACACTTTATTGCCTATCCACATGGGGATAATATCCTGAGCAACGTTTTCAAAAAGGCGTTTGGTACTGTGATCTTCAAAATCATGCAACCAGATGTCATCAGCCATTCCGCCACGGTAATACTTCCATGTTCTGAATTCTCGAAAGACCCGGTTGTAAACCATTTTGCTTCCGTCTTTGCTGAACGAATTCCAGGAACCGCGTGGTACGGGTATCTGCTCATGCATGCTACCATCAACAGGTGCTTTGAAAAGCTGCCCGACAAAAGAATTGAAGGATTTCAGGCGGGAGCGGAACACAACATACTTGCCATCTGGTGTCCATCCCATGACAATGTTATTGGGACCCATGCGATCGGCAATATCATCCCGGTCCAGTGTGGCCGTGTATGTAATGCGTTTGGGGCGTCCGCCTTCTGCCGGCATGATGTACACCTCTGTGTTGCCGTCGTATTGTGCCGTGAAAGCAATCTGAGAGCCGTCGGGTGAGAAATGCGGGAACATTTCATACCCTTCATCACTTGTTAATCGCCTGGCCATGCCACCATCCAGGTCTGATGTGTACAAATCACCAGCGTAGGCAAAGACCAGTTGATTGTTGTGAATATCAGGAAAACGAAGAAGTTTTGTGCTTTGTGTAAAAGCAGGCACGGTAAGAAATGCTGCCAGTAAAATAAGTAATGTTTTTTTCATAATATATGATTTTTGTTCTTAGCGTTTACATAAAATAAATCTAGCTTGAAATTAATGGTTTTTATTTGAAAAACAAATTGCCTTAACAGAATACTAAGACAATGGGGTGGTGGGGTTTTGGTATTTATTTGGATGGGTTTAATAATGAGCCTTCAGATCGTACCATGTATTGCATAATACCCAACCCCGTTTTGACGAGATTGTGGATGTATGCCATGAATAAAAATCATAAAGAATAAGTGATATTAAATTTGGTGATATCCGGTGGCCTTGTATTTTTGTAATGAAATCGATATGATTATGAAAAACTACCTCCATCAGCATTTTCGTAAGTTTCATTTTACTGAAACGGCCTTTAATAAGCTCATGAGCAAGCGGATATATAAAGTATTACTTATCTGCAGCCGCTACGATGCCTTTATTCTTGAAGAAGACGGCCGGATTGATGAGCAGTTATTTAATGAATATGTATCGCTCAACCTGCGTTACCCGCCTGAAATCGTTCAGGTTTCCACTGCCGAAGAGGCCATTGTTGTGTTGAAACAGGAGAAAATCAACCTGGTAATCAACATGCTGAGTGTTGAGGATATGGACCCCTTTGATTTGTCCTACGTGATCAAAGATTCATACCCGACTATCCCCATTGTTGTACTTACTCCTTTCTCGCGCGAAGTGTCAAATAAGCTTGAAGATGTTGACAATAAGGTGATTGATTATGTGTTCTCCTGGCTTGGCGATGTCGCCATTTTACTTGCCATCATCAAGCTGCTGGAAGACAAACGAAATGTTGAATACGATGTCAATCAGGTTGGAGTACAGACCGTTATTTTGGTGGAGGATTCGGTACGGTATTATTCATCTTATCTGCCAACCTTGTATAAAGTGTTGATTCAGCAGTCTAAGCAGTTTACCACCGAGGGCCTGAATGAGCACCAGAAGATGCTGCGTATGCGCGGGCGACCCAAAATTTTGTTGGCAACCACCTACGAACAGGCTGTTCATCTGTATGATAAATACAAAAACAACCTTCTTGGAGTTATTTCGGATATACGCTATGCCAGAAATGGTGAGCTGGATTCCGAAGCTGGTTTCAGGCTCGCTAATATGATAAAGGAAGAGAATAAGCTAACCCCGATTTTATTGCAGTCCAGCAAAGCCGAAAACCTGGAGCGTGCCCGTGAAATGGGCCTTAGCTTTATGCACAAATATTCCAAAAGCCTTTTGCACGAGCTAAAGAGCTTTGTTACCAAATATTTTGCTTTTGGAGATTTTATATTTTTTGATCCGGATACCAATGAGGAGATAACCCGTGTATCCAGCCTTAAGGATTTGCAGGAAAATATTTTCAACGTTCCTGACCGAACCATCATGGATTATGCTAAGCTGAACCAGTTTTCCCGCTGGCTCAAAGCAAGGGCTCTGTTTCCCATAGCGGATATCCTGGAGTCTGTGAGTGCCCGGGATTTTGAAGGGCCGCATGAAATAAAGCAATACATATACGATGCCATCGCATGGTACCGGTATAACAAGGGGCGCGGAATTATTGCCAAGTTTTACAGGGAAAATTATGACGAATACCTTATGTTCACACGCATAGGGGATGGTTCGCTGGGCGGAAAAGCCCGGGGGCTGGCCTTTATTGACAATTTAATCAGCCGAAATGAGCTGATTGATAAGTACGAAAATATTCTTGTAACCATTCCCCGTACATTGGTGATAACAACAGAGTTGTTTGATGAGTTCATGGAAAAAAACAAACTGTTGCCTTTTGCTCTCAGTGAACATGACAACGACGCTATTTTAAAGCGATTTGTTGCTGCAGACTTGCCGGAAAGCCTGCAGGAAGATTTGAGAAAATTCCTGGAAGTTGTTCAGAACCCCGTGGCAGTTAGATCCTCCAGCCTTCTGGAAGACAGCCACTACCAGCCTTTCGCCGGGATATACTCAACCTACATGATACCCTCAGACAATCAGATAGATGAAAGTCTAAATATGCTTGAAGTGGCCGTGAAATCGGTTTACGCTTCGGTATATTATAGTGACAGTAAGGCCTATATGGCTGTTACAAAAAATGTTATCGATGAGGAGAAAATGGCGGTTGTCTTGCAGGAAGTCTGTGGCCTTCGTCATGATGACAGATTTTATCCCACCATTTCAGGTGTGGCCCGGTCGATTAATTTTTATCCCATCGATAAGGAAAAACCCGAAGATGGGATCGTGAACCTGGCTTTTGGACTTGGACAATATGTGGTAGATGGTGGTATGAGTCTGCGCTTTTCGCCCAAACATCCCAAAAAAATACTTCAACTCAGTGATACTGGCATGGCACTGAGAGAGACCCAGAAAAAGTTTTTATCGCTGGATATGAATAAGGAAAGCTTTTATGCTGATACCAATGATGGCGTGAATATAAAAGAGCAGCCTGTTGAGAAAGCCTCAGATGATGGCACCCTTAAACATGTCGTGTCTACCTTTGATTTTAATGATAATATGCTACGAGACGGTTATTCGTCAAAAGGCAAGAAAATCGTAACTTTTGCTAATATCCTTAAGCACAATCACGTGTCCCTGGCCGAAATTGTTGCAGATACCCTCTCCATTGGTCAGCGTGAAATGAATAATCCCGTGGAAATTGAATTTGCTGTTTGTCTTGATATGCCGGGTGAAGCTGTCCCGAACATTTTTAACCTGCTTCAGATTCGTCCCATTGTTGATAATCAGGAAACCATCAATATGGACCTTGAAAACGTAAAAGAAGAAAACACCATCATTCAGTGTGAATCTGCCCTGGGTAATGGCGTTTATGATGACCTTAAGCATCTGATTTATGTGAAACCTGAAAAATTTAATCCTGCTAACAACTTAAAAGTTGCCGGTATCATTGGAGAATTGAATGAAAAAATTCAGGCCAAGGATGAAAAATTCATTCTTGTCGGACCCGGCCGGTGGGGTAGCAGCGATGCCTGGCTCGGCATTCCGGTTCGTTGGGCTCAGATTTCGGGGGCAGGCCTGATGGTGGAAGCCGGTTTGAAAAATTACCGCGTAGATCCCTCACAAGGCACTCACTTTTTCCAGAATCTCACCTCGTTTCAGGTGGGTTACTTTACCATCAACCCCAATATTGGCGATGGTACCATGGATCTGGATTACCTCAATAGCATAGAGGCCGAATATGAGGATGAATACCTGCGGCATATCGTTTTTGATGAACCAGTGCAGGTACTCATCGATGGCAAAAAAAGCAAAGGCGTTGTGATGAAAAAAGGTGAGAAGGTAAAGCCAAATGTAAATGAAGACTAATGCCACGCTTTGCTTCCGGGGAGCGGCCTGTTGTGAGAATATTTCCCATTAACAGCCCTCGTCTCTCCTTATCTTTTAACTATCTTGTTCATATACAATGCCTTGTTTGTCTGTGTCTTTAATACATATAAGCCGGGATCATACTTACTCATATCAATGCGGAAAAGACATTCTGCTGTGCCGGTTTTCGCGTATACAACTTTTCCATGACTGTCATAAAGGATGATTTCAACGCTGTTATGCCTGGTGTTTTCAAGTTTTATATTAAGGTTGTTGTGGCAAGGGTTTTCATATACATGCACGAACCCCTTTTCTGAGTTTAATCCATCGCATTGCATTGGCTCCGTTGCAATAACAGTCTGTGATCCGTCGAAATCCACTTGTTTCAGACGGTAGTATTTGTCTTCCGGTGACCAGCTATGGTCAGTATAGTTGTATTTTATCGGTTGCAGGCTGAAACCAGGGCTTTGCAAACGTGCCACTTCGGTGAATGTGTGCAAATCAGATGATTTTTCAAGCACAAAATGATCATTGTTGTATTCAGTGGCGGTTGTCCATTCAATTTCTGCGCTACCCTGTTGGCATGATACATCCATACTGATTAGCTCAACAGGCAGCTCAGTTTCCGTTTTTACCGGAAAATTGACAATCTTGGGATCACAATTTGGGTTGTTATCCTTTATCTCTACAGAATAATCTCCCGGCCCTGTTATGCGCAAATACGAAGATGTACCTGTTTCATATTTTACCTGTGAGCCGCTTGCATTCAGAGCATCGAACCAGGTGTACTCATAATAATCACCACTGCCGTCATTAAATGGGAATCCACCTGTGGTAGAGTTGATTTCAAGGTTAAGGTGGTCTTTATAATCGCAGCAGGCGTAAACACCATACTCTGGCATAATATCATATTCCAGAGTATCGTATAAACTGATGGTAAATTGCTGGTTGCTGCTGATGTCATTTATACAGGGTGATTCATAACCGGTAAGTGTTCCGGTAATCTGATATTCTACTGAAGAGGGAAAATCGCCTGATGGCAATATCTCTACAGAGTTTTCAATATCAACACTTATATCTGCACAGTTCGGATAACAGGACAAGTAAGATTCGTATTCATCCTGTAAAGTGGGATCGCTTTCAGTGGATTCAATAGTGTAAGTTGAAAACCCTTCGCCAATGTATAGTATGTCCGGACAAATGCTGGTACATGCCCCGGTGTAAAAAATGTCCGGATTGGGAAGGGATTCAAACGAAATGGTGTTGGTACTGCCAGAGCCGGGTTTGCAATAAGAAAGGTAATAGACAATATTTCCCGGTTCCAGACATAAGGCTTCGTCAATCGGACTCGACTGTTCGCAGTTTACTCCCCAGGTTGAAGAGGATGGTGTTGCTCCGTCTTCAAAAAGTACAGAAATACCAGCAGAAGCAGGGTGAAGCAGAACCTTGAAATTGACGCATACATCAGTGCCGGGTGCATAATTTGTACCTCCATCGGGATATTCTATCTCGTCGCCACAGGGAAAACTCCCCGACAGGCGTGCGATATCAACAACAGTATATGAGGCTGTTGGACTGTCGCTCAGGTCAACTACCACAGTATTTGGTGGCTCCTGGCCAAAGGAATGCAATGCCAGCCATGAAAACAGCAGAATAAAAAGCGTTTTCAGACAGGGAAGCAATATTGATTTGTTTCCTTTTTTCAGCATTACAATTGACCTATAATTTTGTATGAACAAAACATACTTTACCTCGTAATAAAAATACGGATTGTGCCTTGGTTCAGCGTCCGTAAAAAGCTGTATATTTTGTCGCGCAAAAGGCTTAGACCTGAATATGTCGTTTGTCGTTTTAACAGAATGTTGCCCGTAGGTGTGGCGTCTATCCGTAAAGTGACTGTTTTTGTGAAATTCTGATCCTTGGGTATGTAAGGACTGGATTTTGCTGATTAATGTACATGCAGGATTATTGATTATTTGTGAAATGCTTCTGGATTGTTGATGCCAAAATGCAGGAGCATCTGATTAAACCAATGGTGTGTTTTCTACTTATCTCCTGCATACCTTAATTTTATAACAGTTTTTGTGCCATTGTTTGGAATATTCCGGTTACATGTGAGTGCACAGAGGATTGCACAATACGGGTCTGACTTAATTCTGAAACTTTGTTAATCTATTTGCGTATATTTGCAAGGACAGGTATTACACAGTGTGAAAATTGGGACCATTTTGTGGCCTGTTATTTCATGTGTACTTAAAAAATCTACTGATGCTGAGATGCAATCCATTAAAAATAACCGGTGATATCGGTGTTGATTGTTTTATGCCTTCTGGTGCCCTGCAGAGTATTGTAAAGTATTACTGGATAGTTAAAGTCAAAGAAACCACTGGTGATAAAAAGGTGGCAAAGATTTCGCCCACGGGTTTTCCCGAATTGATTTTTCATTTTGGCGACAGTGTTTCCATCAATACCTGTAAAGGGACCTTGGTAGACAAACAATCAGAAAGCATTATTGCGGGTCAGATTACTCGACCGGTAATAGTGGATATGAACTCACATCTTAACTGTCTTTGTGTCAAGCTTCATCCCTGGGGCCTGTCTGCTCTTTTTGGCATCAAAAGTACTGAATTTTTAAATCAGGCTGTTAGTCTTGAGAATGTGATACCTCAGGCAAAACGACTGATACATGAACAACTCTCCTGCACGTCTGATGATACAGAAAAGATCCGGATTGTTGAAGGTTACCTTCACAGTATGGCAAAGAATAAAAGAGTTAGCGTTCATCCTATAACCGCAAAGGTAATTTCTTCCATCAGACAGGGAGTTGAATATCAAATTTCAGAACTGGCCAATGATTTCCATATCAGCAACCGTACTTTACAGCGCCGGCTAAATGAAGATATTGGAATTAGTCCCAAAATGTATTCCCGCATCGTTCGTTTTAATAAAGCATATCATCTTATTAAAAACTCTCAGTTAAAAATGCAGGATATTTGTTTTAATCTTGGGTATTATGACTTGTCGCACATGATCAATGAATTCGTTGAATTTTCCGGAGTTTCTCCATACCAGTATTTCAAAAATGAAAATCCTTATAACAGTCTGTTTGTAAATCAAGAATAAGCTGTAATTATGTTGTCGTAAATTTCCAATAATAGCCTATCCTCTGCTTGTATCTTTACTGATTGTGAAATCAAAAAATGAAAAACTATGAAAAAACTAATTTATCTTGTGCTAGTAATTGGCACTGTATTTCTTTTTTCTTGTGAAAAAGATGAAGACGACAATGATCCAATCGGTGTGGCTCAGGAATTAACTGGTTATCAGGAAACAAATATCATTCTTGAAGATATTGTTGATGGTACCGGTGCTGACTACTATGTTACCGGTAAATGGAGCGTTAAAGCTGATGTCACCGTGCGGGAAGGCGTAAAAATCCGCATGGATGCCGATTCAAAAATCGAAATTCTTACTGATGGTTCTTTCAATGCTGTGGGTACGGCGGATAAACGTATCTTGATATACGGGAATGAACCCACCAAAGGATATTGGCAGGAGTTTTCTTTTGAAGACTGCAATGATACCAAAAATAAATTATCCTTTGTGACAATGTCTGACGGAGGAGGTGGTTATGGAGCAGGCATGCTTGATATCCACGGGAATTCCAGCGTTGAAGTTAACAACACAATACTGGAAAACTCAGATAAGTATGGTATGTATCTTACAACCGGGGATGAAGCGCTTCCGAATTTCAACAACAATGTGGTAGCCAATTGTGCGGATTATCCCATTGGCATCAACACCGGACAGTTACATTATCTGGATGAAACCACAATATTCAGCGACAATGGAGACAAAAGCTATGTAGTTATTGACGACGGCCAGGTTGATAATAACGTTACATGGAAGAAACTCTCCGGACCAGTATTTATAAAGAGTGGTTATAATAATATTTATGCAGATGTTACGATTGAACCCGGTGCTCTTTATTTGATGGGCCCCGGAGCCAAAATCATTGTAGAACCGGAAGGCTCCCTCAATATGATGGGTACAGCCGATGAACATATAACCATTACCGGTGAGGTGAGCTCTCCGGGATACTGGGAAATGGTTTCCTATGATGATTCCAACAACCCGCTGAATAAACTTAATTATGTGGATATTGCCTATGCAGGTGACTTTGGTAAAGCCAATTTAAGATGCTCCGGAGCTACTCGCATAGAAATAGCCAACAGCAGCTTTAATCACAGTGCTAATTACGGGATTTACCTCGGACGTGATGTGACTTTTA
>CAYQMB010000020.1:0-6559 GCA_964418565.1 uncultured Bacteroidales bacterium
CCGGAAAGAACAAACAAAAAAAGGCAAGACGGTATACCATGAAAAAGTAAAAAATGTCAAACAAGGTGATAAAGTTGTCAGTGAAGAAAAGAAAATCATTCAGGATTCGACTGAAAACAAAAACTCTGAAACGTCTCCGGAGAACGATAAGAAAAAATCATCAATAACCGAACAAAGCCCAAAACAACTGGCAAAAAAATCGATAAAAAACACTGAAACAACGGACGGGAAACAGCCTTATCCGGAAACCCGTTTTCCTTTCCCTGCCCTGGATACCGTTGACAAATCACAACTCAGGGATGTTGACATTGACAGCCTATTTGCATCGATTTCAACCCTGAAGCAAAACCGCATGGTGAATTTCGCTCAGAATCATGCCCGTTCCACGCAATCCTACCTATATTATGCCGGACGAGATGTAGAAGGCAACCGGAGGTGGATCACACGTCACGAAATTGAATGGCACAAAAAATTTGTTTTGTCGATTTCCTGCCTGGTATTATTTTTTATCGGGGCTCCTCTGGGAGCAATTATCCGCAAAGGTGGCTTCGGTATGCCTGTGGTTATTTCTGTTATTCTGTTTATTATATATTTCATCATTTCCATGTTCAGCGAAAAGATGGTAAGGGAAGCCATTCTGCCTGCAGAAATCGGCATGTGGCTCTCAACATTTATCCTGCTTCCGGTTGGGGCATTGCTAACCATAAAGGCCGCCAACGACTCGATGAATATCCGTCCTGAATTTTACGACAGAATGAAGCAGCGCCTGCGTATACGACGCAAACGAAAACGACAAAAACGGCGCATAAATCGGTAAGTTTTCTTATCTTGCGCTAATTTTGAAGGCGGAAAATGAGATGAAGATTTTGTTTCTCACAAATAAAGTACCCTGGCCACTGAAAGACGGTGGAGCCATAGGGACATTTAACCTTGCCTATGCACTGGCCAAAGAGGGATGCCATGTTGAAATGTTATCGATTAACACCTCTAAACATGCTGTTGATACGGATACCATCCCATCTGAAATACAGGAAAATCTGAACATTGAAGCTGTCAATGTGGATACAAGAATCAAAACCAGAGCCTTATTCAATAATCTTTTTTTCTCTGATGAACCATATATCGCAGAACGGTTTTTCAGCCATGCCTATGCTGAAGGCCTGAAATCAAAGCTTCAGAACAACGCGTACGACATTGTTATCCTGGAGATTCTTTACATGGGAAAATACATCCCCCTGATTCGCAAACATTCGAATGCACATATCAGTTTTCATGCCCCTAATATTGAACATGAAATATGGTATCGCATAGCAGCCAATGTCTCCAATATCCTTAAACGCCTCTACCTAAAAAACATGGCCAAACGGATTCAGAAATTTGAAACGGCTCTCTTAAACACTTACGATTCCCTCATACCGGTATCAGAAACAAATGCATCAACCTACAAATCCATGGGAGTAAGCGTTCCCGTTCATGTGGCTAAAATTGGAATGTTTTTCGACACACTGGACAAACGTTCTGCAACCGGTGAAAAAAATAAAAACCAGTTATCCCTGGGCCACATTGGCGCTTTAGACTGGATGCCAAACATTGAAGGCCTGCTCTGGTTTTTAAACAATGTATGGCCGGAGGTTTATAAAAAACAACCGGATGTTGTTTTTCGCATTGCAGGTCGCAATGCATCAGAGGATGTGAAATCACAATTTAACCGTCCCGGTGTTGAATACCTGGGGGAAGTACCCGATGCTTACGATTTCACAGCAAATCAAACCGTCATGGTCGTACCCCTGCTCAGTGGCAGCGGGATGCGTGTGAAAATCATTGAATCCCTCGGGCTTGGCAAAGCTATTGTCAGCACAGCCAAAGGGGCTGAAGGCATTCAACTGCGGTCAGGAGAACATTTGTTGATTGAAGATGATGCAACAAACTTTGCCGGTGCCTGTCTTGAGCTTTTAAACGACCCCGTGAAGAGGAAAAAACTGGAGAAAGCGGGCAGCAATCTTGTACGCAAACAATACGATAACGTGAAAATTGCACGAAACATCATCGAATTTTATCAGACCATTGTGAAATGATAGCTTTGCAAATCATATTGTTGTTGGCCATGCTGGGAATCATTCATTCTTACCTGTTCTTCCCTTTATTGCTGAAATGGTACACTACAGGAAAAAAAACACACTACTCATCCTATCATCATACAGACAGCCTTCCCGTTATTTCAATCATCATGGCGGCCTACAATGAAGAAAGTGTGATTGAAGAAAAAATTCGCAGCATTTACAAAAATGAATACCCTGCAGACAAAATGGAAATCCTCATTGGTTCGGATAACTCATCTGATAACACCAATGCCATATGCCAACGCATAGCTGATGAATCACCTAATCTGCATTTCACAGCCTTCACAAAACGGCAGGGGAAAATATCCATTGTCAACCAGCTTGAAGCACAGGCTAAAGGCGATATCCTGATTCTGACCGATGCGAATGTCATGTTCGATAATGATACTGTTTTTGAACTGATCCGTTATTTCCGCGACGAGCAGATTGGCCTGGTTGATTCCCGAATGATTAATACCGGCCTGAAAAAAGAAGGCATCAGCATACAGGAGAAATCCTACATATCAAGAGAGGTATTAATAAAGCATCGCGAAGGACTCCTCTGGGGCTCCATGATGGGTCCTTTCGGGGGATGTTATGCCATAAAAAAATCACTATACCGCTCTGTACCGCTGAACTTTCTGGTGGATGACTTTTTCATCTGCATGAATGTGATAAAACAGGGCAAACATGCAATCAACAATCTGGATGCCAAGGTTTTTGAAGATGTTTCAAACAATTTAGGCGATGAATTCAGACGCAAAATCCGGATCGCCACAGGGGATTTTCAGAATCTCAGACATTTCTCGTCCATGCTGTGGCCGCCATGGTCAGGTACAGCTTTCGCATTCTGGTCACACAAAGCATTGCGATGGTTGGGACCTTTTTTCCTCATTGCCATTATAATCAGTTTAAGCATACTTGCTTTTTATTCTGATTTCTATCTGATTTTAGCTCTGATTGCAGTTTTTGTGTTTACTTTGCCATTTTATGACTTTTTACTTAAAAAAATTAAAATACATAACGTAATTTTGCGTTTTGCAACCCATTTTTTCACCATGAACCTGGCTTTATTGATTGGGTTCATAAGAACATTAAAAGGAGTCAAAAGCAATGTCTGGAAACCCACAAAACGACATCAGTAATACACTAAATACCATACCGGAAGCCATAGAAGCCATCCGCAAAGGTGAAGTTATTATTGTGGTAGATGATTACGATCGCGAAAATGAAGGCGATTTTATTGTTGCTGCGGAAAAAGTAACACCTGAAATAATTAATTTCATGGCCAAGCATGGCCGGGGACTAATATGTGCACCGCTGACAGAACAGCGGTGTGAGGAATTGAACCTTGAGCTCATGGTGGGTAAAAACACCAGCCTGCATGAAACACCATTTACCGTTTCGGTTGACCTTATCGGACATGGATGTACTACCGGCATATCAGCAAGCGACAGGGCCAAAACCATCAACGCTCTGGTTGATCACAAAACATTACCGACAGACCTGGGCCGGCCCGGTCACATTTTCCCGCTGAAAGCCAAAGACAATGGTGTTTTACGGAGATCCGGACACACAGAAGCATCCGTTGATTTGTCCAGACTGGCCGGATTAAATCCCGGTGGCGCCCTGGTTGAAATCATGAATGATGATGGTACCATGGCACGCATGCCGCAACTGATAAAAATTGCCGATAAATTTGATCTCAAAATTATTGCCATCAAAGATCTGATTGCGTACCGCCTTGAAAATGAGTCCTTGATAAAACGGGGAACGCGTGTACATCTGCCGACAGATTACGGTGATTTTGACCTGATACCCTTCCGTCAAACATCAACAGGTCATGAACACGTAGCATTGATCAAAGGTGAGTGGAAGGAGGATGAAAACGTGCTTGTCCGCGTGCATTCATCATGTGTTACCGGCGATATTTTTGGCTCACAACGCTGTGACTGCGGTGATCAGTTGCATGAATCCATGCGGATGATTGACGAAGTAGGTCGTGGTGTGGTATTGTATATGAATCAGGAAGGTCGCGGCATTGGCCTGATGTCTAAAATTGATGCCTATAAACTGCAGGAAGACGGCATGGATACTGTAGAGGCTAACCTTCACCTGGGCTACAACGAAGACGAACGGGATTATGGTGTCGGCGCCCAGATTCTCAGAAGCCTTGGCTTAAGAAACATCAGATTGCTAACAAATAATCCGGTAAAACGAGCCGGCCTGAGAGGCTATGGACTGAACATTGTTGAAAATGTACCCATTGAAATACAACCCAACAGATACAATTTTGATTATCTGAAAACAAAACGCGATCGAATGGGACATGACCTGAATCTGCCAGAGGAGAAACCAAAAAAATAAACCCCATGCTGGATATTGTTTTCATGGGAACACCGGATTTTGCCGTTCCCTCACTTGACATACTGCATAAAAATCATACCATTAAGGCCGTTGTTACAGTACCTGACAAGGCGGCCGGACGGGGTCGTAAAATCAGGCAGTCGCCGGTAAAAGCGTATGCCGAAAAAAACGGACTTTACTGCCTGCAACCCGACACGTTAAAAGATGACACCTTTGTTTCAGAGCTCAAAAGACTGGCACCTGATTTGATGGTTGTTGTTGCCTTCAGGATGTTACCCAAAGTGGTGTGGGAAATACCAGGGCTTGGAACCTTTAATCTGCATGCCTCTCTCCTGCCAGACTACCGCGGAGCTGCTCCAATAAATCATGCCATTATTAACAGCGAACAGGAAACCGGCCTTACTACCTTTTTTATTGATGAACAAATAGATACCGGCAGCATCCTGATGCAGGAAAAAACCCCCATACACGAAAACGATACAGCCGGTGATTTGCACGACCGCTTAATGCAACAGGGTGCAGAGCTTGTTCTTAAAACAGCAAACGCCATAGAAACCAATAGCATAAAGCCACAACAACAACCACTTAAGGGCGATTACAAAAAAGCCCCGAAAATATTCAAACAGGATTGCAAAATCAACTGGCAGCAGAACGGTAAAGAAATACACAACTTTATTCGTGGCCTGAGCCCCTACCCTGCCGCCTGGACAGTACTCAATAATGAAGGCAGGGAAAGCACTGTGAAAATTTTCGAAGCCAACTTTCTACCTGAACAACACAGGATGACAACAGGAACCATTCGTATTTCTGAAAACAGGCACATTGATGTTGCTGTACCAAATGGCTTTATCCGCCTTGAAACCATACAGCCTGAAAGCAAAAAACCCATGTCAGCCAACGCCTTTCTACAGGGATACGATATCACCAATGCCCGGTTTGTTTAGTCTGCTGCTACGGTTTCTGATTTTTTCAACATGGCACATGCCTTATAGTAAATTTTCGGATCATCAATTTGTACAATACCACCATCAGGTCCTTGCTCCACATGCAAGCCCACGACCTTTCCCTTTTGATAATTGGCTCCGCCAAAATAGTTTTGTACTGTTTCTTTTTGCATATCCAATTCATCAGCGATGGCTTGCATACTGCCATCGGGCAAACTGTCTTTTATGCGCCTCAAATGGTTAAAACTTACAATCATAATCAAAGGTGTTTTAAATCATCCTTTCCACCCGTATGGATTAAAAATCCCTTATCTCCCTCAAATCAGTGTATTAAAAATAGCAATCATAATCCGGAAAACCAAGATTTTTTTTTAACATTTATTTAAGACTTCACGCTTGGTTAATCTTAGATTTATTACCATATTTGCTCTCGCAATGGCGTTATAATTATGCTTACACGCCAAAGTGCAAGCAATAGTTGTAATGGTTAAGTTAGTTTTAATTGGTTTTTCCAGGCGTCCCACAGGGGCGCCTGGTTTTGTTTTAATACGGATAAAGCAATTTTTTCGGGGTAAGGAATAAATCAGTCATATCTTTCAGCCTGTCAGAAAATGAAAATCCGGATATATTGCACAATGAACCTCATGGTTCGAATACGGAAAAGAAGACCTCTACGTTATGTCTGATTCAAAAGCACCGCCCTCTCCGGTATTATCAGACAGTTCGGAAATTTAACATATTTTTAAATTTTGCCATGCAACAATTTTACCTGATTGGCGTTTTAAATATGCAAACAGGCTCTAAAATGGCAGAGCAATAGTTGTAATGGTTAAGTTAGTTTTAATTGGTTTTTCCAGGCGTCCTTTTCAAGGGCGCCTGGTTTTATTTGCAACAAATAATACGTGGCATTTAATGACTTTACCCAACAGCAACAATTTATCAACACGAACACATAACCACGCTCAATCGTTTTACGTATATTTTATAATGTTTATTGTATTATAATTCAATATAAGCACAACAAAATGCAATGGTTTGATGTTTTACTAATGCTTAACGCCTAATAGCAGGCAATAATTGTAATGGTTAAGTTAGTTTAATTGGTTTTCCAGGCGTCCTTCTTAAGGGCGCCTGGTTTTATTTGACAAA
>CAYQMB010000020.1:6659-36739 GCA_964418565.1 uncultured Bacteroidales bacterium
CCTCCATGATCAATAATGGGACAAATCAACACTAGTTCTTTTTCCTGTCATCCAGCAACATAAACTCATTCAGTCTGATTTCTGTGCTGTAACGAGGCTCACCGTCTTTTTCCCAGCGCTTGTTTTCCAACTTACCTTCAACCAGCAGACGTGAGCCCTTTTTGCAGGCATCGGCAAGGAATCTCGCCTGATTATTCCACGCAACTACCCGATGCCAGGTCGTTCTTTCCTGTTTATCACCATTGGCATCCTTGTAATACTCGTTTGTGGCCATGCGCAGGTTTACCACACGTTTGTCTTTACCAAAGTCTCTCATTTCAGGGTCTGCACCAAGATTTCCAATTAACACAACGCGATTTACTAATTTATTCATAACATTAAATTTTAAAGGTTTTCAAATTTTGCTTTCGGTTCCGGGATTTTCCCGAAACGCTCACTGCAAACATACGGCACCCCGCTCACCACAGTCGGTTAATAAACATTTCCTTTCGTTTGTTATTCGTTTGTAAGTATTTGTATTTGTTTTTTTAACTGATGGACGGCAACTTACACGACTTCAACATCTGCTCAAAAAACACAAAAAATTTGTCAATAATTTGAGGTAGAGGCAAACAAAAACCGCCAGACGACCATCTGGCGATGCAATTTTATCATGTTGTGTCAAGCTATAATCAAACCAATTTGCCTTTAACGATAACCTTATCAATAAGGTCACTTCCATACGCGTATGGCATATAGTGGCGTGTGGGAATTTCTTTGGTGACATATACACTGGCTTTTTTACCGCGCGCGATGCTTCCGAAAGAATCGCTCACTCCCATGGCATAAGCCGTATTTATGGTAGTGGCATTAAGGGCTTCGTCGGGTGTCAGACGATAATTCACGCAAGCAAATGAATTCATTAACTTCATGTTTCCGGTGGGCGACGATCCGGGGTTATAATCCGATGCAAAAGCCACCGGCAAGCCATAATCTATCATTTCACGTGCCGGTGCGTAAGGCATATTAAGAAAAAATGCAGCTCCAGGCAATACAGTGGGCATGGTATCTGATTCTTTCAGGATTTTCATTTCCTCCTCTTCGGTATATTCAATATGGTCAACCGAGAGTGCAGCGTATTTCACACCAACCTGTATTCCACCGGACTTAGCCAGTTCATTGGCATGGATTTTGGGTTTAAGCCCGTATTTCATACCGGCATTAAGAATTCTGTCCGTTTCTTCCACCGTAAAGAAGCCTCTGTCGCAAAACACATCAATATAATCAGCCAGGTTTTCAGAAGCCACAACAGGAATCATTTCATTGATCACCATATCGACATACTCAGATTGCCGTCCTTTGTATTCTGCCGGCACAGCATGCGCTCCAAGAAAGGTGGATTTCACTTCAACGGTATTCAGGTCTTTCAAGCGTTTGATTACGCGCAACATTTTAAGTTCATCCTCAGGGTTTAGCCCATAGCCGCTTTTAATTTCCACAGCACCTGTACCCTGTTTCATTATCTCTTCGAGGCGCACACGTGATTGTCTGAACAATTCGTCTTCGCTGGTATCGTGCAGCAATTTTGCAGAATTGAGTATTCCACCGCCACGTTTGGCAATTTCCTCATAACTCAGACCTTTTATTTTATCGACGTATTCAATTTCGCGGCTTCCGGCAAATACAAGGTGGGTATGTGAGTCACAAAAGGCCGGGAAAACATGTTTGCCCTTAACATCCAAAACGTCCACCCTGTTTTTAAGGGCCTGATAATTGGCATTGGATTCAAGCTCATCCATAGGGCCAAAATCCTTAATACTCTCACCATCAATTAAAAGCCAGGCATTATCTATGCTGTTTACCTGTGCCATTCCTACTCCGGATTTTTGTAAAACCGGTTTATCTTCAACACCCACAAGGGATTTAATATTCGTTAATAATTTCATCTTTCGGCATTTTTATGAGGCATAAAATTAAGAAAAATCCGGCAGATAAAAAGGCAAAAACATTACAATTTGCAAGCCCGGCAGCTACATTTGAGTTTCAGCAACGAAATCATTACCTTTGGAGGCACAAACAATTTAGCAACCCATGCAGCATCAGTTCATTCGCTATACCGTACAGAATCAGATTGCAGAAATAGCCCTGAATAAGGCATCAAAGATGAATGCCATGGATTCCGCGCTGTTGAAAGAACTCAGTAGCATACTGACTGATCTTGAACATCGTTCCGACATCAAATGCCTCATAATTGAAGGAACCGGTGGTGTTTTCTCTGCCGGCGGAGATTTGAATTATATGGCAAAAATGGACGAATATGAAGGCCGGGAATCTGCCCGGTGGATTCACTGGCTTTTTGAGCGGATTGAAAAGCTGCCATGTATTACGCTGGCACTTGTTGACGGCATTGCCTTTGGCGGCGGTCTTGAAATGGCATTAAGTTGTGATATCTGTATTGCCACAGATCAGGCACAGTTTGCCCTGCCTGAAATGCGCTATGGCATTATTCCTGCTGGCGGAGGTACCGTTCGGTTCATGGAAAAAACATCATCTTCTGAGTTGTTATATGCTCTGACTTCAAATAAAATTTATACAGCAACCGAAGCCCGGCAGTCCGGCTTTATTCAGGACATCATCCCGAAGGACGATCTGGAGGCCTTTAAACAACGGTACATCAGTAAAATTCAGAGCTATTCTGCAGAAAGCATGTCTGAAATAAAACAACACATCAACAAGTTGCAGGCTAAAAACCATTCAGATATCAGAGCTGAATGGTTTGAACACGAAGCCCGTTTGTTTGGCAAGCTGCTTGAAAAAGAAGGAAGAGAACGAATAAACGCATTTTTTGCTCAGAAAAAGAAGGGGAAATAAGCATGGATAATTTTCTTTTCACCGGCCTGGGGTTTTGTCCTGGTCGCTATATTACCACCAACGATCAAATTAAAAAATCCCTTGAACAGGGATACCTTGACGGGTTTAACAAAGCCAGGGTTGAATCGGGTGAATCTTACCGGCAATATCGTGAATCCGGAGGGACATTTAGCCCCTTTGCCTTCATGGCCGAACATAAAATGGGGTTCAGAAACCGGGCACATGTTGTGCCATATCCTCCGGTAAAACCTGCCTATAAACGGGCTGACACCAGTCTCGACCTGGCCATAAAAGCCACAGATGAAGCCATTCAGGATGCCGGACTGTCGCCGGATGATATTGACATGTGGATGGTCAGTACTGCCACAGCTCACGAAATGGCACCCGGACTGGCAGCCACCCTGAAATGCTATTTTGTACCTTACGACAACCAAACACCCACCCACAGCCTGACATCTGCCTGTGTGGGATTCAACATTAACCTTGAGCTGGCCATCCAGCGCATGAAGTCCAAACCCGACATCAAGCATATACTGATTGTTCATACCGAGGTTATGTCTGAACTGCTGTGTAATGAAACCGATTTTGTGCCGGTTACAAGTTTTGGTGATTCTGCTGCAGCAATTGTGCTTTCCAGAACAGAGGGGAACACACCGGAAGGTGTTCAGCAAATCAGAAATCATGAAGATTTGCGCATGATTGATTTTCTGGGGGCCAACAAATCCGGAGATTTGTATATGGATCCAAGGATAGTAAAAAGCCGGGCTGTTCCGAATATGGTCAGCGTTATCAACGATATCAGCAGCAAGGAAAACAAACATGTTGCAGAGTATGATTATTTCATACCACACCAAACCGGCCATGCCATAGTAAAAAATGTGGCAGCCCTGGCTGGAGTCCCGGATGACATCTGTTATCAGGATGTACAACTGACTTATGGCAACCTCAGCGGGGCATCTGTTCCTGCAGGATTTTACGAGCTTAAAAAAGCAAAGAAACTAAGACCGGGCATGCATATGCTTACTGCCGTTGCAGGCCTTGGCGGCGAATACGGCGGATTTTCCTATATTGTACCAAAGAAACCGGAATTTACCTCAAATGGCAGCCACCTAAAAGGGAAAACAGTTTTCATTACTGGTGCCACCGGTGATTTGGCCGGAAAGACAATACAGAACCTGATAAAGCAGCAAGCCAGGTTAATTTTACATTGCCGGAACACCGAAAAAGCAAATCAGCTAAAAGAACGATACAAAGATCATTCAGATTCCATCTCATTTGTAACCGCAGATTTATCAATACCGGAAGAGGTAGAATCCCTTGCACGGCGCTTATCAGACGAGCTTTCTTCACTCGACTACTTTATTCATAATGCTGCCAGCACAGGCAGTCTCAGTCGGGCTTCAGAAGTGAGCAAAGAAGAAATGAAAACAACCGAACATGTCAATCATCGTTCAGCCCGCATTTTGATTGAAGCACTATCTGATAAGATCAGGGAAACCGTTCTTTTTGTTGGGTCTGTTGCTGAAGATGCACTTTACAGCGGATCCTCAGCCTATGTCTCCTCCAAACGTGCGCTGCATGCCTGGGCTGTTGAACTTGCCAAACGGTTTTACAGGGAAAACAAACGGGTGGTTTATTACATGCCGGGCATAATAGACACCGGTATGGCTGCCAAGCTTAATGAAGCACAAATCAGTGCGTCCATGCTGGCCATACGGCAAAAAGAGCTCATCCCGCCCGAAGCTATAGCCGACCGCATTGTCAAATCACTTTATCTGCCAAAAGTACACGGTGTTGAAGCCCGTTACGAAGGCGCGTTGATGGTCAGAAGGGATGCATATATGAAGGAGGACTTATCATGACAAACTTTATTTTCAGTGGATACGGACATGCCAGTGGCTCTTATGAAATCAGCAATGCTGATATCATGGATGCCATCCGAAAAAAATACCTCAAAGGGTTCAGAGAAGATAAAATTCTGACATCAGCAAATTACAAAGCCTTCTTAAAAGAACACCCAAACGTCTCTCCCTTTGATTATTTCACGGGATACAAAATGGGGTTTTTCAGGCGCTGGCACGTTTCACCCTTCCCCCCGACGCGCAAAAAACTCTTTTACGCTGAAACGAGCCTGGAGCTGGGTGTAAAAGCCATTGGCAAGGCCATACGTGATGCTGGCCTGCAGGTCGGTGACATTCACGCCTGGTTTGTCAGCACCGTTTCTCCGCATGAGCAGGCTCCCGGAATTGCAGCAAGCATCAAGGCTTATTTTACCGATTTTGATAACAACACCCCGGTTTTCACCCTCGCCTCAGGCTGTTCCGGCTTTAATCTCAACCTTGAACACGCTGTTGAGTATCTACAAAACAATCCCGAGGCAACCCATGTGGTTGTGGCGCATACTGAGACCATGTCAAATTTTCTGACACAACGCACGAAGTTTGTCCCCTTTGTCACCTTTGGTGATGCTGCCGCTGCTATTATTCTGACACGTGAAGAGGCTGAAGTGCAATATGGCCTTTTGAACATCAGCAATCATCAGGACATGCAAATGGTTGATTTTGTAGGTGTTGACAAAGAGGGTAACTTGTATATGGAAGATTCCGTTATCAAGGACAGAGCCATTGTTAACATGAGTAATGCCGGCAAATCCATGCTCGAGGCGGTCAACTGGAAAGCTGAAGATATTGACTTTTTTGTACCACATCAGACAGGTAATGCCATATTAATTCCGACAGCAAAAGGCATTGGATTCAATCGCAATCAGTTGTTTCTTGAAGCACAGAAGGAATTTGGCAATGTTTCCGGTGCAACTGTGCCAATCAGCCTAAGCATGCTCAACAGCGAAGGAAGATTAAAGCCCGGAACAAGCATATTGAGTTCCGTTGCCGGGGTTGGCGGCAAATATGGCGCTTTTTCCTACCTTGTACCACCGGAAGCCAAACAAATCCCGTCTGTTTTACACCGCTCAGACCTGGCCGGCAAAACCTGCCTGGTCACAGGAAGCACAGGCGCACTGGGCTCAGAAATATCCTATGAGCTTGCCCGTCGGGGAGCAACCCTCATCCTGCATCATGTAAACAACGATGAGGCAGTTAACCACCTCATTTCAGGCATCAGTACATTTGGAGCTAAAGCAACTGCCATTTCAGCAGATTTTACCAACGAATCAGAAACCAATGAATTTGTTGATGCAGTAAAGCGGAAAACCAGTGATATCCACTATTTAATCCATGCGGCAGGCATATCCGAAAACCCAACGGACAATATTTATCCTTCAGATGAGGCCATCATGCAGGTAAACTGTTTTGCAGCCCTGGAAATCAGCAAGCAACTGATGCCAATGATCAGGGAAACCCTGGTTTACCTCGGTTCTGCCGCTGAAGACATTCCGATTGAAGGATTTCCGGGTTTTGTCGCATCCAAAGCATGCCTTCACGGTGCTGCAGGAAGTGCTGCAGGCGAATTCATATCCAAAGGAATACGGACAATTTATTATATGGCAGGCATTCTGGATAAAGGCAGTAGCAGACTCATTCCTGAAAAACATGCATTTCGTTTTATGATTGAAAACGGGCAGGAAATCCCCATGTCAGTAAAAGAAACAGCATACAGAATCGTCAGCTCACTATACATCCCAAAAGTGTTAAATGTTCAAAACACGTATGAAGGGCCCATGCTTGTCAGGCGGGATGGATATGTACTTGAAACAGATGTATAAAAACCACTAATTTGAATGGAAATAAGCGAACAATTCTTAATTTCGCATGTTTATTTATGTTGATGAATACTTATCCTTTTATACGACATATAAAGAAGTTGCTTGCATTATTGTATTCTTACAAAACCGGGCCATGGTAAGGAATACATTAAAACTAACCTTTACCAGGTTTAATGTTCATTAACATAAGCCATTGCCCGTTATTCTACCTTTAGTATTAGTTTTTAATAAGAAAAAAAGTAAAAAGCGATATGACACACATTTCAGCTCTGGATAAAATTGCATTATCTCCACGTGCGCACAAATTGCTGCATCAACTGTTGGAGGAGAACCCGAATGTGGATAAAATTTTAGGCGAATCGGACTCTGCTGATGCAGCATCAAATGCATTTAAAGAATGGGCAATAAGCATATTGAGTGAATCAAAGGTTGCACTGGATTATTATCAGCGCAAGGTAAAGGGGCGGACGTATTTTGATCAGTTAAGATGGCAGGATTATGCAGCTATACGCTTGCTTGATTATATTGAATATGCCGGCAATTACTATGAAGACCAGAACCTGCGCGGGAAAAAAGTGGTCAATCACCCGATCCGCTTGTTATGGCTGGCACGCAACAAAGGTACAGGCGGTGCAAAGCCCGATTTTTTCGTTGACATGATGTACCTGTTCCGTCAGATGAGTGGTAAAACAAGCCGCAGAAAATACACTGACAATGATGTTAAACAGTGGATGGACAGATGGCCACACGGTTTGCAGGAAAATGTCATCGAACTCCGGAAAAACAACCGTGATCGTATCATTCGCCTGTTTATCGAAAAAATTGACTCCGGTGATATCCGTGACAAAAAATACAATTTTGAATCCAATATGTCTTTTGAGGACAAATTCAATCAGATGCTGGAATGGTGGAATAAATCGGTTTTTCACCTTCGCTTTGCCATCCGCAGCCCCAAGCTGCTAAATGAGATGCTTGACAACAGTCTGGACACAGATACCCTGGCGGTGCTTGAACGCGCAAAAAAAGCCGGCATTCCATTTTTTGTCAACCCATATTACCTCTCCCTGCTGAACGTCCATGCTCCCGATTTTGCCATTGGAGCTGACCTTGCCATCCGGCAATATATTTTGTATTCCGAACAACTGGTAAATGAATTTGGTCATATCGTTGCCTGGGAAAAAGAAGACATTGTTGAAGCCGGAAAACCCAATGCAGCAGGCTGGATTTTACCGTCGAAACACTCGGTACACCGCCGTTACCCCGAGGTAGCCATCCTCATTCCTGAAACCGTAGGTCGTGCATGCGGAGGCTTGTGTTCAAGCTGCCAGCGTATGTATGATTTTCAGCGTGGAAACCTGAATTTTGACCTTGACAAACTGCGCCCGAATGAAACATGGTCAGAACGGCTCGAGCGCTATCTTAAATACTGGGAAGAAGACACCCAGCTTCGGGATATTCTGATAACCGGTGGTGATGCCCTGATGAGCAGCAACAAATCCATGAGGCGTATTCTGGAATCGGTATATCAGATGGCGCTGCGAAAAAAGAAAGCCAACAAAAAGCTCCCGGATGGACAAAAACATGCCGAAATTGTACGGGTAAGGCTTGGCACAAGGCTGCCGGTATACCTGCCAATGCGCATTACCGAGGACCTGGCAAATGTGCTACGCGAATTTAAGCTCAAAGCATCCAGTATCGGAATCAAGCAATTCGTCATACAAACCCATGTGGAGTCTCCCATGGAAATCACTCCGGAAGCAAAAGCCGGTATTGACAAACTGATTTCCGCCGGATGGACAATCACCAACCAGCTTGTGTTTACAACCACAGCATCACGCCGGGGGCATACTGCAAAACTCAGGCAGGTGCTTAATGATGTAGGCGTATTGCCTTATTACACCTTTTCGGTTAAAGGCTTTATGGAAAACTCTGCTCAGTTTGCAACCAATGCAAGGGCTGTACAGGAGCAAATTGAAGAAAAATACATCGGTCAGATAGCAGAACACAATTACGATGACATACGGCAGTTTCCTCTCAGTGCAGAAAAAATGCCTGAGCAAATTGACGAGCTGCGCAAAAAGGAAAAGCTCCCCTTTCTTGCCACTGACCGCAATGTGCTGAACATGCCGGGGGTTGGAAAAAGCTTAACCTTCCGTGTCATTGGTATAACCCGTGATGGCCGTCGCATATTGGAATTCGACCACGATGCAACCCGGCGCCACTCCCCCATTATCAACAAAATGGGCAAAGTGGTAATCATCGAATCAAAATCCATGCAGACCTACCTGGATCAACTGCTGGATATGGGCGAAGATGTTGAAGATTACAACAATGTTTTCGGTTACTCACTTGGTGAAACGGAACCCCGCATGCCGATATATGAGTATCCCGATTATAATTTTGAAATTACGGAGGAGATGACAAATCTTGAAGCCTGATTCCATTCATGCCGGGTTACCTTAAACCGTTTCCCGGCATGATAATTTCCGCTTATCCCCTGAATTCAGGCTCTTTGCATGACAAAAATCCCATCAAATCCTTCAATCACCTTTGCATTTTATTTAATCAATTGTATCTTTAGGTTTTAAATATAACATGCATTGAATATATGAAAAACACAATTGACCCGGATATTCAGAAGAAAGCTGAATTGTGGTTGCATTCAGACATAGATGAAAAGAGCAAGCTGGAAATCCAGCGGATGATGGAATTTGATAAGACAGCGCTGGGGGAAGCCTTTTACAAAGATCTCGAATTTGGTACCGGCGGCATGCGTGGCATCATGGGAATCGGACCAAACCGCATGAACATATACACGGTAGGGATGGCCAGTCAGGGACTTGCCAATTATGTGAAAAAGCATTCAGAAGAAACCCATCCCAAAGCTGCGATTGCTTACGACTGCAGAAACAATTCAAAGCTTTTTGCTGAAACCACCGCGGCTGTATTGAGTGCAAACGGGCTGCAGGTATACCTTTTTGATGCCCTCAGACCAACCCCGGAATTGTCTTTTGCCATCCGCCATTTGGGATGCCAGTGCGGAGTTGTCATCACGGCGTCTCACAATCCCAAAGAATACAACGGCTATAAAGTATACTGGAAAGATGGCGGTCAGATTATTGCGCCACATGATTCAGGCATCATTAATGAAGTAAAGGCCATTAATTCACCCGATAAAATCCGAAAGGACAGTGAACCAAAGCTCATCGATTCAATCGGACAGGTTATTGATGAAGTGTATATACGCAGAATAAGCAAGCTGAGTCTTTCACCTCTGTCGATACAAAACCACCCGGATATGCCCGTTGTGTATACACCGATACATGGCACAGGGGTAAAACTCGTACCTGAAGTACTCAAAGCGTTTGGCTTTGAAAACATCATCCATGTACCCGAACAAGACAAAACCGATGGCAATTTCCCCACGGTAAAATCGCCCAATCCGGAAGAAACGTCGGCGTTTGAACTGGCGCTGGAAAAAGCCCGCGAGACCAATGCAGAGCTGATTATGGGTACCGACCCGGATGCTGACCGGGTGGGCATTATTGTCCGTAAAAACAGTGGCGAATATCAGCTATTAAATGGCAACCAGACCGCCACTGTGCTTTACCATTACGTGTTTACCCGTTTGCGTGAAGAGGGTATGCTGAAAGGCGATGAGTTTACAGTAAAAACGATCGTAACAACTGATCTGCTTTCTGAAATTGCTGAAAATTATGGCGTTAAATCATACGATACGTTAACCGGTTTCAAATATATAGCAGCCAAAATCAAAGAACTGGAAGGCATTGAACGCTTCATTCTCGGAGGTGAGGAATCTTACGGGTATCTGGTTGGCGATTTTGTCCGCGACAAAGATGCGGTTATTTCCTGCGCTATGATAGCTGAAGCTGCAGCCTGGGCAAAAGACCAGGGCAAAACCCTCTGGGATATCCTACAGGACATATATCTGAAACACGGTTTTTTTAAAGAAAAACTTATTTCGGTTAAAAAAGAAGGCCGGTCCGGAGCAGAGGCCATACAAAAAATGATGGATAATTTCCGAGACAAGGCTCCGGACAGCATAAACGGCATCCACGTAGCCATGGTGAATGATTTTCTTAAACAAAAAGCCATTGACAAAATCAGCGATTTACGCTATGATATCCACCTGCCAAAATCCAATGTACTGCAGTTCATCATGGTAGACGGCAGCAAGGTATCCATACGCCCGAGCGGCACAGAACCGAAAATTAAATTTTATGTTTCAGTCAGGGATAAGGCAAAAAACCCCGGCGAACTTAGCGCTGTTGAAGCAACACTTGACAAACGTATTGATTCCATATTGGATACACTAATAACCGAATAGGCATATTATGAAATCACATCGCAAAGAACTCTGGTTTGACATTCCCAACCGGAGAGAACTCATCAACATCACCCCTTTTGTGGAAGAAGAACTGGCAAAATCCGGTGTTCAGGAGGGCTTATGCCTTGTAAACGCCATGCACATTACCGCCAGTGTGTTTATCAACGATGACGAATCCGGTCTACACCAGGATTATGAAGAATGGCTGGAATGGCTTGCACCCGAGAAGCCCCATTCCCGCTACCATCACAACACGTCAGAAGACAACGGCGATGCGCATCTGAAACGCACCATTATGGGCCGTGAAGCTGTGGTAGCCATAACGGATGGCAGACTGGATTTCGGCCCCTGGGAACAAATATTTTACGGTGAATTTGACGGCAAACGCAAAAAGCGTGTTCTACTGAAGATCATCGGTGAGTAATAGCGCATCAGGCTTCTTTTTTTGCGGCATCAACAAAGCTGCCAAACATTTTCCGAAACACGCGTCTGTGGATAAGGCGTTCGGGATGAAACTGTACGCCCATATAAAACGGCTTATCAGGGTTTTCTATGGCCTGAATCACTCCATTGGGTTCACGGGCAGTAACACGCATGTTTGCACCTACCCGCTTGATGGCACGCTTGTGAATTGAATTTACCATCAGCTCATGCCTGTTAGTGATCTTATGCAGCAGGCTACCTTTCTCGATAATGATTTTTTTTCTGAAAAGATTGTATGCCAGAATATTCTGGGGATAATCCGCATCTTCATATATGCCAGTCAGTTTATGATGTATGCTGCCACCCTGAACAATATTTATCAGCTGAGCCCCACGGCAAATGGCAAGAACAGGCAGATTTTCAGCTTTGGCATAATGCAGCCAACGTGATTCGTTATCATCCTGCTCTCTGCTGTATGGATTACCGGGGATAGGCTTTTCGTTATATAAACCGGGATAAACATCCTTTCCTCCACCGATAAGCAAGGCATTAATCTTATCAGCCTGTTTAACATTAAAATCCTTAAGTGTTAGCGGTTTTCCACCGGCAATCAGAACGGAAATCTGTAACATCAGAAACTGCAGGGTAAAACCTTTATCCGGTGCGCGGGTAATACCGATTATAGATTTTTGCTTTGTCATAATCATATCCTCTTTATTCACCGCCGGCTTCAGGGGGCAATTTTTTATATTTCAGCCAGTAAGCCAGAATATACAGTCCGCCAAGAGCAGCAAACGGATCATCCCCTCCGGTAAACTGAGAGTCAACCTCCCTGGCTTCTTTTACACCGTTTTTATAATGTTTTAAGGCCTCCTTAACGTTAATACCCGCTTTGAGACCGGATTTCAGTGCGTCAAAGGCTGCTTTAACATCGTTTTGTTTAAGTTCGTTGATGGCATTTTTCCCTACGGACTTTATATTGTCAAAATCAGCCGCCAAATCAATGCTTTCTTCCACAATAGCAAGCAACCAGGTGAGTGGTTCTTTTGTCATTTTTCCGCTGATTTGCCATGATTTTTCTTCGGGAAGGTTGCCATAAGCAAACAAATGAAAATTTAACCAGGGGAAATCTACTCCGCTTTGCACAGAGTGGAACATACCAGCCCAAAAGCGCGGGTTGATTTCTATAAGCCAGGGTTTATGGTCTTTGTCACCGTCCCAGAGGTAATCAATTTCGGCAACCCCATTCCATTCAACATGTCGGAGCAGCGGTTCTGTTTCCTTGTCAAAATTCTCTGGGTCAATGGCTTCGCGCATAGCCCCGGAACCAAAATCAGCCGGATAAGAGTGCAGATTTCGGTAGGCACCACTGGCGCCGGCTTTTCCATGTTCAAAAATTACCGTATGGCAATACTCTTCACCTTCAGCCAGAGCCTGAATCAGCGGCGGTTCACCAAAATCATCCTCAATTTCCTGAAAGCGACGCCTCAGTTGATCCTCTGTTTCTACCTTGTAAATCCCCCTGCCTCCGCTACTGTCCCGGGGTTTCACAAGACAGGGAAGATCAATATTCTTCAGTGCTTTACCGATATCCGATTCTGATTCCGGCAGGGCTGTTTCAGGAATATTGACATCCAGATTTTTTGCTGTCAGTGCCAGATTATCTTTGGGATGCACCTTTTCCAGCATGGATTTATCCGGTGTAGCAACCCTTATTTTCTTTTCAAGTCGCTTTTTATGTTTAATGATGAGGTAATTCTCATGAAAAACCGGCATCAACACATACGGGCGATCATCTTCAGGCCGGTATTTATCAATGATGGCTTCAATATCATCCAAAAAAGCCTCAGGATCATCCGTATGCCGATGATATTTTTCGTTTGCAAACGCATACTTTGAAAAATGCAACATAGTAGGTGCCACACAATCTGCACCAATAATTTCCACACCACGCTTACCAAGAGAGTGAGCGGCTACAAGTGCCATAAGGCTGCGCGAGGATGTAATAATCACCCGGCCAATTGGTTTGTTTTCCGTCATACTTCCCGAATTTTTCAATAAAATTATCTAATAATGAAAACAGAAAGGTCGCATTTTTGTTTTTACAATTATATCGCTTACATTAGAAGCAAAAGTCTCAAAACTGTTACGTTAACCAAGCATTTTGATATATGACGAAAAAACATAAACCAAAAAAGGACAGCGAAGCCCATTTAAGAAGCACAAAAAAATACTTTGATGTGGACGGACCTGTATTCTGGCCAGCCGCTGTGTTGATTGTTGTATTTATTGCCATTACCCTGATTATAGGGACACCGATGGAAAAAATATTCGCTAACATTCAAACCAACATTTCCGATTATGGTGGCTGGTTTTTTATCATATCAGTAAATCTGTTTTTGGTTTTTGTCTTATACCTGGCATTCAGCAAGTACGGAAAAATCCGGCTGGGAGGCGAAAATGCCAAACCTGAGTTTAAAAGGGGCGCTTGGTTTGCCATGTTATTCAGCGCCGGTATGGGTATTGGTATTTTATTCTGGAGTGTGGGCGAACCCATTAACCATTTCATGAGTCCGCCGCAAGGAGAAGGTGGCACAGTAGAAGCTGCGCGCACGGCCATGGAAAGCACTTTTTTGCACTGGGGACTGCATGCCTGGGGTATTTATGCCCTTGTCGGGATGGGTCTGGCGTTTTTCACGTTCAACAAAAAGCTACCTTTAACAATAAGTTCCGTATTTTATCCCTTATTGGGCAAACGCATTTACGGGCCCTGGGGGAAAGCCATTAATGTGCTGGCTGTTGTTGCCACACTGTTTGGGCTGGCTACTTCCCTCGGACTTGGCGTTCAACAGGTAAGTGCAGGCCTGGCACACCTCTTCAATTTGCCGGATACCATTACCACACAGGTCATTCTCATCACCCTGATTACCTTTGCGGCCACAGGATCGGTGGTGGCAGGACTCAGCGGCGGTGTAAAACGCCTGAGTACAATCAACATGTACATCGGCGGCATATTTTTGCTCTTTGTTCTCATTGTCGGCCCCACCATTTTTATTGCGGATTCATTTGTCCAAAACACCGGGGCATATTTGCAAAACTTCTTCTCACTTTCCACCTGGACGGAAACCTATCAGCAATCGACCTGGCAAAACGGCTGGACAGTATTTTACTGGGCATGGTGGATAAGCTGGTCGCCTTTTGTCGGGATGTTTATTGCCCGGATTTCCAGAGGCCGTACCATACGTGAATTTGTTCTTGGCGTTTTGATTGTACCCACACTTCTCACATTTTTGTGGTTGTCCACTTTCGGAGGATCAGCACTTTACCTTGAAATCAATTCACTTGCGGATATTTCCACTGCCGTGAGTGAAAATGTAGCAACATCGCTGTATAAACTACTGGAGTCATTCCCCTTGTCCTTCCTTACATCCACTGTCGGTGTGATTTTGGTAATCGGCTTTTTTGTAACATCCTCAGACTCCGGTTCGCTGGTTGTTGACTCACTGACAGCAGGAGGCAAACTGGATGCACCGGTTCCACAACGCATTTTCTGGGCATTAACCGAGGGGGCTGTTGCTGCTGTTTTGCTTGTCGGAGGTGGATTGGGAGCATTACAAACCGCAGCCATATCCACCGGCCTCCCGTTTGCTTTTATATTGATTATTTTGGGATACAGCTTATTGAAAGGACTGCAAAATGAACACAACAGCCTCATGGAAGCCCGCCTCAAAACCGAACGAAAAGAATATCAGCAAGTTATCAGCAACCTGATACAGAAACGTGACAAAGGGGCAAAACCAAATAAAGACACATCATCAGATAAAACAACATAACCTAAAAACACCAAAACTATGTATAAACTTGATCACATACTTGTAAGCCTCGATCTGACGGATATGGATAGCTTCCTGATCCGTTACAGCAACTACATTGTGGAAACATTTAAGCCCAAAAGCATAACCTTTATGCACGTGCTGAAATCATACGACATTCCGGAAGAACTAACTGACAGTCTACCGGTAATGGAAAAGCCGCTTGTTGACATTATCAAGGAAGAAATCACAGAACTTATTGATGAGCAGTTTAATCATGATGATGAGCTTGACACCAGAGTAATTGTTAAAGAAGGGCATACGGTTGAAACCATCGTTCAATACAGTAAAAAAAATCAGACTGATCTTACCCTGATGGGTAAAAAACTAGGCTATCAGGGCAAAGGCAGCACTGCCCAGAAAGTTATCAGCCTTACCCCTTCGTCGGTATTGCTTGTGAGTGAGACCACACCACACGACATCAAACATATGCTGGTCAGGCTGGATTTCACCAAATTTAGCGAGATAGCCGTAATAATGGCAATCCGCCTTCAGGAACTCACCAATGCCGAGATTTCATTTTTCTATGTTTCCAAACTTCCTCTGCATTATTTTCCGCAGCATACACGCAAGAATGAGCATGAAATCATGAATCATCTGGATAAAATCAACCGTAAGGAATACAGAAAATTCATGAAACGTATGAAGTTGAATCCCGACGACTATGGATTCACATGCGCACTGGACAAAAATTACGATGAAGCTCATGTCATTTATAATCACACACTCAGCACAGGAGCCGATCTGATTATTACAGGCTCAGGTATGAAATCCGGCTTATCCGACATCATCCCCGACATTACATCGGAAAAGCTTGCCGGATCGGATAAAAACATTCCGGTGTTGGTTGTTAAGGACCGAAAGAAATCTGTTGGATTTTTAAATAAATTGTTTGATTAAACCCATTGGCTATGAAAAAATACATTCACTTCAGCTTGATTGCAATAAGCATTTTATTAACCTTATCATCCTGTAACCCGGGGGCACAACCGGAAGAGGACAATAAGCGGGAATTAAACATGGTATACACCGACTGGTCTGAAAGCATTGCGCTGACACATTTGGCGTACGTGCTACTGGAGGACAAGCTGGGCTATGATGTTGTTTTAAAACTCACGGATGTTGAAAGTGCTTATGCCGAGGTAGCTGAAGGCAAAGCTGATGTATTTGCCGACGCCTGGCTACCGGAAACCCATAAGCGATATTACAATCAGTACACCGACAGCCTCGAAAAATTGGGCATTTCGTATCCCGATGCCCGAACCGGTTTTGTTGTTCCCAACTACAGTTCACTGAAAAAAGTAAGTGATTTAGCCGGCTATTCCGGTGACATCGCAGGCATTGACGAAGGTGCCGGGGTGATGATTAAAGCTCGTAAGGCACTGAAAAAATATGATTCGCCGGCAAACCTGCTTGTATTAAATGAATCTGAAATGACCACCCGGCTTGAAGAAGCCATAAAACGCCGCAATGACATTATTGTTACCGGTTGGGAGCCTCACTGGATTTTTGCACGCTATGAAGTGCGTTTCCTTGAGGATGCAGAAAAAACCTTTGGCGAAAATGAAAAAATCTACACCATCGGACACAAGGGCATTACAGACAAACACCCAATAGCTGTGCGTTTTTTTGAGCGTATGCAGATGTCCGAAAAGCAGCTTAATGCACTGGTATATGAAATTCAGGTGCATGAAGACCCCATTGAAGGTGCCAAAGCCTGGATTGATAAAAACGAATACGTTGTGAACCAGTGGGTGAAAAATCTGGAGCCGGAACGTAAGAAAATCATGTAGAAAGCAAACAGTGTCGCACGTGCACCCTTTTTTGTTGGTATAATCAAACCAGCCGGAGGATACTCCCTCTGTGTCAAACGATTCAGGAACTTTGCAGGGAAAGCGGTTGCGTGAGGGCGCAGGCGCTTTCCCTGCCTCTCAATAAAACATCTGACACGGCTGGCAGGCAGAGCAGCAGGGAGCTAATATCCACAGACCGCTCCGCCATTTCGTCGGACACGCCCAAAGCAAAATCATCATCATTTTATCCCAAAAATCTACCATACAACATATTTTTTCAATCGATAAAGCTCTTACCTTTGCGCTAACAAATTGATTGGATATCTGTATAAGGACTATACATGACGAAAAAGAAACTGCAAATAACCCTGTGTTTAGGAAGCTCCTGTTTCAGCAGAGGCAATAAAGCAATTGTAGAGGTGGTACAGGAATACCTTGAAGACCTGGACATGAAAGATTCCACGACGTTTAAGGGAGGGCATTGTTTTGGTAATTGTGCCGATGGCCCGGTGATGATTATCAACGGCAGAACATTTAATAACATCACACCCGAATCGGCCATTTCCGCCGTTGATGAGGTTTTAAAGTCTCAGGATTAAATTGTATCTTTCGCTGAATCAAGATTTGCACCATGAGTGTTGTTTGGATTAATAAAGAAAAATGTAAGCATTGTTACACCTGTGTACGCTCATGCCCTACCAAGGCAATCAGCATCATTGGCAGTAACGATGCGGCTGAAATAAACCCCGATCGCTGTATAGCCTGCGGAAATTGCTTTGTGCAATGCAACAGTGGCGCTGTAGAGTTTCGGCGCGATACTGAAACCGTAGAAACCCTGCTTAAATCAGACGATAAACTTGCTGCCATTGTGGCGCCAAGCATAGCCGCTGAGTTTCCGGATGTAACAGATTACCGCAACTTTGTCGGGATGATCCGCAGCCTGGGATTTGATTACGTTCACGAGGTTAGCTTTGGTGCCGATCTGGTAGGCAAAAAGCTAAAATCCACGCTTGAAGACGCCAAGGGACGGTATTACATTACTGCCAACTGCCCGCCCGTTGTCAATTACATTCGTAAATTTCAGCCTCAGCTACGGGAAAACCTCACCCCGCTGGTTTCTCCCATGATTGCTACCGCAATGATAATCAAACACCTACACGACGAAGACATCAACCTGGCTTATATCGGACCATGCCTGGGGCAAAAGGCTGAAGCCGGGCTGATGAAGGATAAAGTTGAAATTGATGCCATTCTGAGTTTTTATGAGCTTCGGGACATGTTTAAAGCCCGCAATATCACTGAAAATTCCGTTGAATTTTCCGAATTTGATCCACCGCACGGACACAAAGGCTCTCTTTTCCCCATCAGCAATGGCATTCTGCAAACTGCGGACATCAGTGAAGATCTGAATAAAAGCCGGATCATAACCATTGAAGGGAAAGACCAGTTTAAACCGGCACTGGACGACTTTGCCGATATTTCTGCCATCAAGCACCACTACAATCAGTTTTATTGTGAGGGATGCGCCATGGGACCACTCACCACACAAAATAAAGTCCGTAAGCAACAGCGACATAGCCTGGTTGTGAATTATTCAAACAAACGGCTTGAAATATGTGATGTGGAGGCGTGGAAAAAGAACATCAAAAAATACGACAAGCTGGATTTAAGCTGCAGTTTCCCTGAAGATACACAGCGCCTGCCCGATCCCGATCCTGCCAAAGTTAAGGAAGTGCTTCAGCTACTGGGCCAGGACAGACCATTGAACATCAACTGTCAGATGTGTGGGTATGAAACATGCCGTGATTTTGCCGTGGATGTTGCCAAAGGCCTTACAAAACCCGAGATGTGCATTAACTTTGCCATGCGCAACCGGCAGGAATACATACAAAAACTACAGACAAGCAACCGGCAGCTTGCCAAAACACAAAAAGCACTGAAAGAATCTGAAAAGCGGGCACGCGAAGAGCACGAAGCCGTAAGGGAAGCCATGCAGATGACCACAAGCATGATGCAAAAGCTACCCAGCGGCGTTGTCATTGTTGACAAAGATTTGCGCATAATTCAAAGCAACAACCGTTTTATTGACATTCTGGGCGAAGATGCCCGCAACATTGCCGATGTTATTCCCGGACTGGAAACAGCCGATTTGCGCTCCCTTCTGCCCTATCAGATTGTCAACCTGTTTTCATACGTGCTCCAGAACAATAAGCCCGTGCAAAACAAGGACATTTCGCTGGATGAGACCTTACTGAACATCTCCATTTTTACCATCAAACGCAAGGAAATTGTGGGTGCCGTTATTCGCGACCTCTACGAACCTGCTGTGCGCAAGGAGGAGGTTATGGCCAGGGTGCGCGAGGTAATTGACAAAAACCTGGAAATGGTTCAGAAAATCGGTTTCCTGCTGGGCGAAGGTGCCTCAGAAACCGAGCAAATGCTGAACACCATTATTGAAAGCTTTTCACAAGAAAGCAAAGGGGAAGACGATGATTAAGAGCATGTATATTGAGGTGGAAGTCCACCAGGTAAACCATCAGGGTGAACGCATCTGTGGTGATGTCTTTCTGAAGCAACGCATTAAGGAAGACAACCGGGTGATTGCTGTCCTGTCGGATGGCATGGGACACGGGGTAAAGGCCAACATGCTTGCTACCCTTACGGCTACCATGGCCCGTAACTTTACCATCGAGCACCGCAATCCCGAACGCATTGCCGAAACCATCATGAATACCCTGCCCGTTTGCTCAGATCGAAAACTGTCCTATGCCACTTTCAGCATCGTGGATGTGGAATACGAAGGCAAAGTAAGCATACTGGAATACGACAATCCTCACTGTCTGCTGTTCCGCAACAACCAGCATTTGCCACTTAACTGGCAGGAAATTGTTATGACCAGCGAAAAACACAAGGGCAAAAAGCTGCGCTACTGTTCCTTTTTCCCGAAAATGGGCGATCGCATCGTGTTCATGAGTGATGGCATTACACAGAGCGGACTGGGCTCTGACCGCTATCCGTTTGGCTGGGGAGGAAAAAACGTGCGTAACTATGTCGTCAACACCCTGGAAAGCAGTCCAAAAATATCGGCGGACAAACTGGCTGAAAAGGTGGTTAACAAGGCTGTTGCCAACGATGGTTATCGTTCCAAAGATGATACGTCATGCGCAAGCGTGTATTTTCGCGAACCCAGGAAGTTGCTCATTGTCACCGGTCCGCCAATGGATAAAAACCATGACAAAGAACTGGCCAAAACAGTAAAAAATTACAAAGGCAAAAAAGTTCTGGCAGGAGGCACCACTACCGACATCATTGCCCGCGAGCTCCACATAGAGGTTGAAGACAACTTTGAGTTTACCGATAACGAACTTCCACCGGTATCGCATATGGAAGGCATTGATCTTGTTACCGAGGGAATACTCACCCTCAACAAAGCAAACCGTTTGCTGCGCGAGGTAAGCCGCTCTGCCGACCTGGGTAAAGGCCCTGCTGATGAAATGATGAAACTCATTCTTGATTCCGATCAGATTGATTTCATTGTGGGCACACGCATCAACGAAGCCCATCAGGATCCCAATGTCCCTGTGGATCTGGACATCCGCCGTACCGCTGTAAATCGCATCGCCAGCATACTGGAAGAAAAATACCTGAAACAGGTAAGTGTGAAGTACATGTGATGGATGATATTGTCATTTGCTTTGATTTAATTTAAGCTATATTTGCACGGATCTGATTCGACAATCGTTACAATTCAATACGACAACTATGACTAAGAAAACCGTTGTAATAACCGGAAGTACAAGAGGAATAGGGAACGGAATGGCCATGCAGTTTCTCAAAAGAGGGCATCAGGTGGTCATCAACGGAAGAAATTCTGAAGGTGTTGAGTCCATGGTCAGGGAACTCAAAGATAAAGGCTTTGATGTTTCAGGTGAGGCCGGAGACATCTTCAATCCGGAAACCCATAAACGCCTAACTGACAATGCCGTTTCAACCTTCGGAAAGATTGATATCTGGATAAACAACGCCGGAATCCCCCAAACAAACATCCTTTTTCACGAATTAACTGATGATGAAATAGAAAAGCTTGTGTCGGCGAATGTTACCGGCATGATGTATGGCAGCAAAGCCGCTCTTAATTTCTTTAAAGAACAGGGTTATGGAAAGCTTTTCAATATGGAGGGATTTGGGAGCGATGGCCGGATCATGAAAAAATTAAGCCTGTATGGCACCAGTAAACGGGCTGTAAATTATTTTACAAAAGCTGTTTCGAAAGAGGTGGATGAAAAAACCATACAGATTGGTGCCTTAAATCCCGGAATGGTCAGAACTGACTTTATTAAAGATTCAATGCATACCGGAAGCAAAGAGGAACAAGCCAAAACCAAAAGGGTATTCGACATCCTTGGCGAAGATGTGGTTACTGTTACTGAATTTCTTGTCAATAAAATTCTTAAAAGCCAGAAACAATACGACAAAATCAACTATCTGACATTACCCCGCTTTTTACCCAAACTGATTAAGTTGATTTTTGTGAATTGAACTATTCACATCTCTGTAATTCCATTTACCCCTTCCCTGCCTGCTAACAAAATCCCACAGTTCTCATCTACATCTCAGAGCTTACATCCGGCTGTTTTTAAGGCAGACGGTATCACGATTGCAGCCTTACAACTTTTTTATATACCTTTGATACTGACCTTTGACACTCAGCAACATCGCACACATGATGAAACCCGGCTTTCAATCAAAAATACTCACCAGCATACTGAGAATCATCAACTTTAAAAAAATCGTTGAGAAAAGAGCCTCTGATGCTGTTTCAGCATCCGGGAAAGAATCCATTCCGACAGGCATTCAGCGCTCATTTCAAATCAGGCGTGCGACAGTTGGCACAACCAACACGGTAAGTTTTGAAAGTAAAAAGGGAGCAACAAAAAACCACATCATCTTTCTTCATGGAGGAGCCTATATTTTTGAAGCAACACGCCATCACCGGAGGCTTGCGAAAAACATTGTAAAAAAGAGTTTTTGCCGAATGACCCTTGTTGATTACCCACTTGCTCCGGAACACCATTACAAACAAACCATTTCAGCATTAAACAGCACTTACGAAAACCTGACAAGGCTTTATCCTGAGGATCATTTTATTTTGATGGGTGATTCTGCAGGCGGAGGTCTGGCTATGGCTTTCACGCAAAAACTTATAAAGGACAAACACCCAAAACCTCCCGTAAAGCTGGTTTTGTTATCTCCCTGGCTTGATTTATCGTTATCAAATCCGAATATAAAAAATCAGGAAAACCGGGACCACATACTGTCAATAACGATGCTGAAAAATGCTGCATTAAAATATTCCAATGGCGATAATAAGAATCAGTACCTGCTGTCGCCAATCAACGGGGATTTAAAAAACCTTCCTGAAACAATTGTCTTTTATGGAACAGAAGAGCTTTTTTATCCGGATTGCAAGAAACTTAAATCCATGACTGATTCATGTGAGAACAAGATGATTTTCAAGGAATATCAGCACATGCAGCATGATTGGGCTATTTTCCCCATTCCTGAAAGCAAACAGGTAATATCTGACATTTGTAAATTCATTTGAAATCACTCATTCACTAGCAATTAGCCAAACTCCGGCATACAAACAATCCAAATGAAACTCCACTTGTTTTAGGATTGGACAGATGCCACAATTGGTCAAATTCCATCAGATATTGATGTTTAATTAAAAAATTCATCATTAATTGATTATCTTTATTCAATCTGATTGATATTAATATGCATGCAGGTGCCATGGATCATGAATCCATACTAACCTGCTCAGGACAGGATTTTAATTAATAAATGTCAGTACTCATGGATAATGAAAACCAAAAAACCAGTAGTTTACCAGATGGTCATAAGTTAACGCTTGACATTGTAAATGAGCTATGGACAAAGACGTATAACACAGATGGCAAGCCTGATTGGTCGCATATCCTACCATATTACGATGATGATATTTATTTCAGGGACTCTGTACAGGAACTTAAAGGAATGACAGAGTTCAAGGCAATGACAGAGCGCCTGACCAAACGCTCAAAAGATCTGAAGATGGAACTCATAAGAACAATGCAGGACGGTAATGATATTTTCATTGAGTGGGAAATGACCATCAGTTTTAAAAAGTATCCAAGTTCAGTAATGTATGGTGTAAGCAGGCTAACCATCAATGAACGTGGCAAAATAACAGAACAACGTGATTATTATGATTTATGGGGTGATATTTTTGACAACATCCCCAGGTTTGGAAAGATGTACCGAAAATTCATGAAAAGGAAATTTGGTTGATGGTTATGCGACAATACCGAAAAAAGAAGATACAGTATTTTAAAGCCTATCAATGGTCTAACGTATATGCGATGTTAAAAAACAACCGCAAGGCCCCGAAGGTATGTGATGCTGATTTTAAAGGCAGGCTTGTGGTGATTACCGGAGCAACCTCAGGAATAGGGTACCTGGCAGCCACAAAGTATGCATCAAAAGGGGCAGACCTGCTTTGTGTTAACAGAAACAAAGACAAATCTGAATCCCTGAAGAACGAAATAGAAAAGGAATTTAAGGTTAGCTGCAGGTATTACCTGGCTGACTTAAGCAGGATAAAAGAGACACATCAGCTTGCAGACAAGCTGTCAAAAATTGAACGCCCCATTGATGTGTTAATTCACAATGCTGGTGTTTACCTTACTAAGCGCGAATTAACGGAGGATGGAATTGAAAAGGTTTTCATGGTACATTATTTATCATCCTTCATTATTAATTACAAGCTACAGGCCAGCTTGTCCTCCCAGGAAAAATCGAGAATAATTCTTGTGAATTCAGAAGGCCATCGGTTTGCAGCATGGGGTCTACGTCTTGATGACCTTAACTGGGATAAAAGGAGGTATTCCGGCCTGAAAAGTTATGGTTCGGCAAAATTAGCCCAACTACTGTCAGTTTTGATATTTGCTCAGAATTTTGCCGATTCAGGTGTTACCATAAATGCCATGCACCCGGGAGCGGTAAAAACCGACACCGGCCGGGAAAATGGCAGATTTTACAGGTGGTACAAAAAAAACATTCTTGACAAGTGGCTTAAACCTGCTTCCATTTCGGCTGAAGCCCTGTATTACTTAGGCGCTTCAAAAGAACTTGAGGGCATCAGCGGGAAATTCTTCAATCTCACAAGCATTGAAGAGCCTACACCCCCTGCCCTGGATATGGAAACAGCACAGCTTCTATGGGATAAAAGCGTAACGATAGGGAAACTAGGTTAATATGGAAACTTTAAAATACGATACAATAATAGTTGGTGGAGGAATTGCAGGTCTGACCTCTGCAGCATATGTCGCACGGGCCGGGCAAAAAGCCTTACTTATAGAGAAAAACAACGAATTCGGAGGTCTGGTTAGCTCTTTTAAGCGGGATGGTTATCATTTTGAAGCCGGCGTGAGGGCTCTTGAGAGTGCCGGCATTATTTTACCGATGCTGGAAGATTTAGGCATTGAGCTGGATGTTGTCCGCAGTAAAGTATCAGTTGGGGTTGAAAATCAAATTCTCAGCATTGAAGATTTGGATTCAGTACTGGAATACAGGGATTTTCTGGTTAAACTATACCCTGAAAGTGAGGCTGATATCGATACATTCATCAAAAAGATGCGAAAAATTATGAAACATCTGGATGTCTTATACGGCATCGAAAACCCCGTTTTCAAGGACATCAAAAAAGACAGAAATTATGTTTTTAAAAAACTATTACCCTGGCTGCCAAAGTTCATTTTCACAGTACGCAAAATAAACCGTTTAAACGGACCTGTTGAAGATTATCTTGAGAAAATTATTGATAACCCATCCCTTCGCGATATTATCTCACAGCATTTTTTTAAGAAAACACCCAGTTTTTTCGCACTCAGTTATTTTTCATTATACCTGGATTATTTCTACCCAAAAGGAGGTGTCGGAAAGCTTGCTGACGTGCTGGTTGATAAAATAAAATCCTGCAAGGGAGAACTTAAACCCAACACGTTAATCAAAAAAATAAATGCTGATGAACACTACATTCTTGATGATGACAATCAAAAGTATACGTACAGAAATCTAATTTGGGCAGCAGATTTAAAAACGTTTTACAACATAACCGAAACCAAAAATTCAGAAGCTGAGATTCAGGATAAATTCAAAGCCGCTAAAGAAAAAATAATGGCAGGCAAGGGAAGTGAATCTGTTTTCTCCCTTTACCTGGAGGTGGATTTACCGCTATCCTACTTTCGGGATATTGCTCATGGTCACTTTTTTTACACGCCGTCAAAAGCAGGGTTGAATAATTTGCACCGCCGCGAACTGAACGAAATGCTGGACACCTGGGATGAGATCAATAAAACGCAGGTATTTGCCTGGTTAGGGCGTTTCCTAAAGCGTAATACTTATGAAATCTCAATTCCCGGTCTGAAGGATGAAACCCTCGTTCCGAAAAACAAAACGGGAGTAATCGTCAGCTTTATCATTGAATTTGAATTGTTTGAAAAGCTTAAAAAATCCGGCTGGTATCAAGAGTTCAGAAATGAAACAGAAGCTGGAATCATTCAGGTGCTTACTAGGTCAGTTTACCCAAAACTGGCAGAGAATATAGAAAAACGATTTTCTTTTACCCCGCTGAATATTAAAAACAGAGTAGCAAGCTCGGATGGAGCCATTGTCGGGTGGACATTTGAAAGAAAGTCTCCGGCGGTCAATAAAATTCAGATTGCCAATAAGGCTGTTGTGACACCCATTCCTGAGATATTACAGGCAGGGCAATGGGCTTACAGTCCTGCCGGCGTTCCAATGTCAGTATTAACGGGTAAATTAGCTGCCGACAAAATCTGCAAATAATATAATTCTTCATGTATTATAATGAAAATAATGATGGTCATAAAATATACATAATTTATAAAATAGCATGAAATACAAAGGGATACGACATTTTCTTTTAATAGTCCTGGTTTTTATTATGCCACGGCTAACAACAGCGCAACGTCTGGAAAAAGGAACTGCGTTTTCTCAGTACAAATTTACCCCCGTATACAATGCAAAAAAAGTGGGAAACACCAGCATCTTTCAGGGGAACAATGAGACAGAGAAATACTTTGAAGGCTGGTATTTTAAAATGGTCTCACATGACGGTTCATCCATTATAAGTGTAATTCCAGGCATTTCACTGCCTGCAGACAGGAAAAACCAGCATGCTTTTATTCAAATCATCAACGGAAGTACAGCTCAGGCAAGCTACCATTCATTTCCCATCGGGGAATTTTCCTATTCAAGAAAAGAATTTGCAGTAAAAATTGGAAACAACTATTTCTCCAAAGATTCGCTTGTTCTCAACATCCAGGACAGCAATGCATCCATTACAGGCAAAATAAAAATGACAAACACCGTGGATTACAAATCAGGCAATTCACTGGTCCCCGGAATTATGGGCTGGTATCGGTTCGTTCCCTTCATGCAGTGTTATCATGGAGTTGTAAGTCTGACACATAAACTGAATGGCCATTTGAACATCAACGAAAACAGTTTCAATTTCGATGAAGGGAAAGGGTATATTGAAAAAGACTGGGGTAAAAGCATGCCATCCTCCTGGATATGGATGCAAAGCAATCATTTCCGAGATTCCAGCGCATCCTTTATGCTTTCAATTGCTGATATTCCCTGGCTGGGCAACACATTTACCGGCTATCTGGGTTTTTTCTATCACAACAACAAGATTCATCATTTTGCTACCTACCGGGATACAAAACTCCATCTTAATATTGCTGAATCAAATGAGCTGAACATAAAAATCCAAACAGAGAAAAACATAATCATTTTGCAGGCTGTGTCAAACAATACGGCATTGCTGAAAGCCCCGCAGGAAGGTCTGATGGACCGCAGAATACCCGAAAGCATTGATGCACGGATAAAAATCACCATGTACGACAATGACGGACGTATTGTAATGAAGGACAGTACAAGCATTGCCGGTTTGGAAATGGTGGGAGATTATGAGAAATTACCAACTTCATTAAAATAAACCGGGTATTTCCGCCTAAATATTCCATAAAAACAGTATAATTGCACAGAGGAAATCATCAAAAAAATCACCCATGAAAAAAACCGTTTTACTAATAGCATTTGCTTTCTGTCTTTTTCCATTTCAGGGGTTTTCAAACCCGGCAACGGATTCTACAAACAACAAAAACGCGTTCACGGTTTCAGCAGACAGAACATCATACCAAAACCCGTTAAGTTTGAGTTATGCCAGAAAAATCTCACAAAAAAGCTGGTTGAAATTCGGACTGGGTTTTGTTGGTGATTACACAAAGAATAATCCCACCACATCGCTTAGTTTCCCAACCAGTAATCTCTATATCAGAACGACATTTTTACTTGGGATAGACAGGTATCATACAATAAAACCAAATCTTGAAATTGTATACGGTCTCAACCTGCGATTAATTTCAGAAACAGACTTTTCCAGGGTAGAAAATCCGGGGTTACCGATTGAGCATCAACGCACAACTGTTTTTGATTTTTTATACGGCCTGGGTGGCGAGCTGGGTTTGTATTATAAGATATCCGGTAATTTTTCTATCGGAAGCTCAATAAACCCCGTCATACTATACAATGTCGATTCCTCCTCCTCAAATACAAACAGGACAATCCGTGTCAACCTGACAAATGTTTCCATTATCAGGTTACGATATGAATTATAAGCATGATGCCTCAGGTCACAGAAAAAGCAATAGCAGGGAGAAGGATTTCAATAAGCCATGTGGTGAAGAAATAAACTTACGCTTTGTCCTTAGCTGTTATTTATCCGGGGTGCTGATTTCATGCTTTTAAACTGGCTTAAAATAACACCTGCAAAAACAATGGCAAGCCCCACAACATCCATAATTTGTACCTGATCGCCAAAGGCAAACCAGGCCATCAGCATGGTAACCGGGGGGCCCAGATTAAACAAACTGGCAACACGTGTGGCTTCAATACGATCAATAAGGCACCACATCAAAACGTATGCTCCGAGAGAAACCGCTATTATCAACCAAAGCATGGTATAAATAAATTCCGGTTCCCATTGTGTAGACAGGTTTTCACTCAATATGGCAGGCAGAGCAAGAGCCAGGGTGGTTGCAAAGCTTTGATAAAACATGCTCAGATCGAGGGGTAACTTACTCCTTGCATATTTTATGTCCATGCGACGCTGGATGAGGCTTGCTGCAGTAATCGCAAAAACGGACCCCAATGGTATCAGGTAGCTGAAAACCGATGTTGGACTTGCAAAATCCATTCGGAATCCCACCGTAACAGCCACACCCAGAAATCCCAAAACCAGACCAACCCATTGTATCTGGTTTGTACGTTCGCCTGTAACCAATCCCGAAAACGCACCAGTTGCCAGGGGCTGCAAAGCTACAACAAGGGCAACAATCCCGGCCGGCACACCATTATCCAGAGCAAACAACACACAGGCAAGCCACACCCCGTGAGCCAGCACTCCGATCAGCATGTTGGGAGCTGCAGCCCGCAAGCCTACCCACCGAAAGCGATTCCGAATCAGCAGGTAAATAAAAATCAGCACACTCAAGGCCAGGTATCTCCAGAAAAGAAGGGTAAACGGACCGGTATACGGCAGTCCGTATTCGGCACCAATAAAACCAGAATTCCACAGGAGTACAAATCCCACAGCCAGAAGTATGGTGCTTCTTTTCATCATATTCAATAGTAATTACAAATCAACCCGCTGATTTGTTACATCAAATCCGGATTGTGATTCATCAGAATGTAATCATCTGTTTAAAATTGCTTACATTCAAGACTAACAACCATCATGCTTTCAGTGCTTATTCCAACTCAGATCGTAGCATATTTTGCGAAGTGAAGGACATCTAAAATTTGCTGATTGGTTTTGCTTTGATTATCATTGTATCTGACAAACGTTCAACGGCTTGAAGAAATAGCATCAAGCTGAATCTGAATTGATTGAGGTGATAAAGCCTGTTAACAAAACTGTATGTTAAATTTGTTTATATGAGTTACAAAAAAGTGATAATTACAGAGTACGGAACTCCGGATGTTATGCAACTGGTTGAAGAAGCTGCATTTCCCGAACCAAAGGCGGATGAAGTTCGAATCAAGGTACTCAACACCAGCGCCAACTTCACCGACATGATGATACGCAAAGGCAAATACCCGGATGTTAAAGAAAAACCACCTTTTGCCCTGGGTTACGACATGGTAGGCATTGTTGACAAAACAGGCAGTGGTGTCACAACATTCAAAACCGGAGACAGGGTTGCTGACATGACCGTTATCGGAGCTTATTCCGAATACATCTGTCTGTCAGCGGAAAGGTTAAGCCCCGTCCCTGCCAGTCTGGATACAGCAGAAGCCGTTGCGCTGATTTTGTCCTACACCACGGCGTATCAGTTGCTGCACCGAATTGCAAAAGTCAACAAGGGTGACAGCATACTTATTCACGGAGCCAGCGGTGCTGTAGGAACAGCCATGCTTCAGCTGGGCCGGCTTCACAATCTGACAATGTACGGAACTGCCTCAGCATCCAATCACGATAAAGTAAAATCCAACGGCGGCATCCCGATTGATTACAAAAGCGAAGATTTTGTTCAACGGATCAGTGAGTTAACTGACAATGGTGTTGATGCTGTGTTTGATCCCATAGGTGGCAAAAACTTCAAAAAATCCTTTAAATCCTTAAAGCCGGGAGGCAAATTGCTTGCCTTTGGATTTTACAATGCTGTGATGGGCAAAGGCGGCAACATTCCGCTGGGTTTTATGAAAATCCTGTTGTGGAACATCCTTCCAAACGGAAAAACAGCCCGCTTTTACTCCATCGGCAGTGTACGAAAAAACCATCCGGAGTGGTTCAAAGAAGACCTCAAACAATTGTTTTCACTGATGGAGGATGGAAAAATTAAACCTGAAATCAAAGAGCATGTGCCAATGGAAGAGGCAAAATCAGTACATGAAAAAATGGAGAAAGAAGAAATCTCCGGAAAAATCATTTTTGATGT
>CAYQMB010000021.1:0-36249 GCA_964418565.1 uncultured Bacteroidales bacterium
AACGGACTTGTGAATCTTGTAGGTGCCGGTGAATGCGTAATTACGGTAACAGCCAGCACTCAACCCGACCGGCCGTTTTATGTTCCGGTGATGGTGGTTGGCCCCCCGACAGTAGCATTACCCATCACACGGGTTGAGCTCAACAAATATTCAACCAATCTTTTTAAAGATGAAAGCGAAACCCTGTCAGCAACAGCTTATGATGCTGAAGGTAATGAGGTAACTGATGCCAGCTTTACCTGGGAATCATCCAACACCAACGTGGCAACGGTTTCTTCCAACGGAGAAATCACACCTGTACGTACCGGCAAAACACATGTAAGTGCCACGGCTGATGGTATAAGAGCACAGTGTGAAGTTTTAATTAACCCCGATACTGTTGTAATTGTATCACCATTGTACAAAAGCCTTCAGCAAGGAGAATCCCATCAGTTTACTGCAAGTGCTTATGAAAACACCCGCACCGGACTGGGTCAGGAATACAGCATCAATTTCAACTGGGTAGTACCCGATTACGGCCCCGGATTTGAAATGTTCAACATTGCCACGGTTGACAATACCGGAAACGTAACGATGGAAAATGATGCCATGATGGGCATGAGTACCGTTGTTATCGCCCACGATCCGGACAACATTTACATTGCCGGCGGAGCCATGATTATGGTGGATATGGGCATGCCGTTTTAATTCTCAATAATATCATAACATTATAAGGAGGAAGCGCGAGGTACCGTGCTTCCTCTTTTTTTATGTTTTCTAAGATTCGATCATTTTCAGGATTTTGTATCTTTACATCAAATCCGTAATTTACTATGCAAAACATCAGATGGCAACAACGTTTTGAAAACTACCAGAAAGCTTTGAATAAACTAAATGAGGCAATTCATGAGCATGGAGATACGGATGATGATATTGTAAAAGAAGGAATCATTCAACGGTTTGAATTCACCCATGAACTGGCCTGGAAAATGTTAAAGGATTACCTTAAATTTGAAGGCATTCAGAACATAACCGGTTCTCGGAGCACAAGCAAACAAGCATTTAACATGGGCCTGATAAGTAAGGGTGAAACATGGATGGACATGATTGAAAGCCGTAACATAATGGTTCACACCTACAATGAAAGCATACTGGAAGCGGAGTTTTCTAAAATAAAAAAATCATACCTTCCCTTATTAATTGAACTGGAAAGGGAAATGAAAAACAAGTTATGAATTTTGGCCTCAGTGAAGAAATTCTGGAAATGATAAAATCCGTGTTTTCGAAATATGGAGATGTTACGGATGTCATTCTCTATGGCTCAAGAGCGACAGACAATTACATAGAAGGCTCCGACATTGACATGGCCGTAAAAGGTAAAAACCTCACCCCGAATATGATTTCACAAATAAAACGGGATTTGGAGGAGCTGGACACAGCGTATATGCATGATGTTTTGCATTATGACAAGCTTTCGGAAACTTCTCTTAAGGAGCATATTGATAAAAAAGGGGTATCACTTTTTGCCCGACACCCATCTGGTGAATAAGCATTGATATATCGATTTTTTCGCAAAAGGCGGAAGGCGGATAGCTTGCCTGCTGCGATGCGTTGCTGTACCCGCAGAGCAGGGCGACCGAAGGAAGCCCCTGACGATGCGAAAGGTACAGCCGCAGAGCAGCAAGCAACTAGCAGCCGTACGCCGACCCGCCGGAGGTGACAGATGCGCTGGCGGGCGGGATTTGCCCGCATTCTCAGTCTGATCAGGTTTTCAACCAGCAAACATGGAGGTTATTCTCCGGCTTTCACTACCAGCACACGCGCCGGTTTATCGCCGGGATTGTAAATGCAGTGTTTCATATTGGCAGGGCTGTGAACAACCGAATTGGCTGTTACAACTTCACGCTCCTCCAGAATTTCAACCTCGGGCTCACCTTCCAGCACATAGAAAAAAGCTTCAACGGGCGTCACATGCGGTTTTAGTGATTGGCCGGGGTCCAGAGAGAGGTGCATCACCTGAAATTTATCTGATTTCAGCATCATTCGTACATCGGCTTTATGTGGATTGTCTTTGATCGGTAAGTCATCTATATTTTTAATTTTCATAATTGTGTCCTTTTTATTTATGTTGCTGCAGTTAGAGTGGGGATGCAATTGACTGCATCCCCACAGACTGCAACAGAGCTATTATTAGAATGAATTATGCACTCATAAACATTTCAATATCTTCCTCAACTTCACCAATTCCGGCAATGCCAAACTTATCAACAAGTACATTGGCCACATTTGGTGAGAGGAAAGCCGGAAGTGTCGGACCGAGATGGATGTCTTTCACACCAAGAGAAAGAAGAGCCAACAATACAATCACAGCCTTCTGCTCGTACCATGCAATGTTGTATGCGATGGGCAGATCGTTTATGTCATTGAGTTCAAACACTTCTTTGAGTTTCAGGGCAATAACAGCAAGGGAGTATGAATCGTTACACTGCCCTGCATCCAATACGCGTGGAATTCCGCCAATATCTCCAAGCGGAAGTTTGTTGTACCGGTATTTGGCACATCCTGCAGTAAGGATCACGGTATCTTCAGGAAGCTTTTCAGCAAATTCAGTGTAATAATTACGATCTTTCATGCGGCCGTCGCAACCTGCCATGACGAAGAATTTCTTAATGGCGCCGGATTTCACAGCATCCACCACTTTGTCAGCAAGCTGAATCACCTGGTTGTGAGCAAATCCACCCGTGATGGTACCGGTTTCGATTTCTTCCGGAGCTTTACATTTTTTCGCGTGCTCAATGATTTGAGAAAAATCCTTTGGTTTTCCATCAACTCTGTCGGGGATATGCGTTGCACCAGCCAAACCTGATGAACCGGTAGTGTAAATGCGGTCTGTGTAAGTTGCTTTTTTGGTTGGGGGCACAATGCAATTGGTGGTAAAGAGAATGGGCCCGTTGAAGGATTCAAATTCTTCTTTTTGTTTCCACCATGAGTTGCCATAGTTGCCAACGAAGTGGTCGTATTTTTTAAACGCGGGATAATAATGACCGGGCAGCATTTCGCTATGCGTGTAAACATCCACACCAGTGCCTTCAGTCTGCTTGAGCAATTCTTCCAGATCTTTCATATCATGGCCTGAGATAAGAATACCGGGATTATCTTTTACACCCAGATTCACTTCAGTGATTTCAGGATTACCATAAGCCTGTGTGTTGGCTTTGTCAAGCAATGCCATCACATCTACGCCAAACTTACCGCATTCGAGCACCATACCAACCAAGTCATCTGCACTATGCTCTTCGGTGGTTGCTTTCAGGGCTTTTTGCATGAAATCAAAGATTTCTTCTTTTTGCTCGCCGAGGTTGTACGCATGCTCAGCATAGGCAGCTATACCTTTTACGCCGTAAGTCAGCAGCTCACGCAATGAACGGACATCCTCATTTTCAGTGGCAAGCACGCCAACTTCGGGGCTTTCGCTTTTGCGCTCCATTTCAGCCTCATCTTCGGTATACCATGTAGTGGAAGCATGCAGGCCTTCAGTTTGTACATCAGCAGCATCCAGTTTTCCTTTCAGCTCTTTACGCACATCAAAACCTTCTTTGATTTTGGCGATGATTGCTGCCTTATCAAAATTGGCATTGGTAATGGTGTTGAACAAGGCCTCAAACACAAATTTATTGGCTTTTGGTGTCTCCAGACCAGCCTCCCGCGCTTTCACGGCATAAATTGACACACCTTTGGTCACGTACATCAACAGGTCCATCATATTGGCAAGATCATCTTTTTTTCCGCAGACACCTGCGATTGTACAACCCGTATTTTTGGCTGTTTCCTGACATTGATAACAAAACATTTTCATACTATTTGTTTTTTTGGGTTCAAGTTTTATTTGTTTCTGTTGCAATATTAAAGCATTCAAATACCGAAATCTGTTACATAGGTAACATTTGGTACAATTTGTGATTGCTAATCACCCATGCATACAATTTACACATGGTACCGCATATGGTTTTAAAAGAATAGAGAAAATCGGGACGTTTATACGATAATCGGATAATTACCGTTATAACTAAAATGACAACCACATGAAACAAAAAACTCCGATATGGCTGGTATTGGCCGGTGCTGTATTGTTTGGCATTCTGTTCCATCAAAAACCGGCAGGAATTAATCAGATACTCTTCAACCTGTCTATTTTAGGCAGCCTGATAGGTCTGAAACGCATCAACAAGAACAATTTTCATCATATGGTATTGTTTGCAGCCACTGTAATCACGCTTATTTCCGGCTTTTTTCTGCATTCCACACTTGCCATTGTCATGAATTATGTTGCGCTTATCCTGTTATCGGCTGCAGCTTTATTTCCTGAAACACGTGCATTGCACAGGCTTGCAGGGATTAGTTTTCTCAACATAGGGTTTTCCATGGCTGATTTTTTTCCGCGCTTATTCAATGGTGAAGACAAAACCAAACCAGTCCGAAAGTTTGGTAAAACACTCGCTATTGTTGGCATACCGGCTATTCTCGTTATTGTTTTTATTGTCATTTACCGGGGCGCCAACCCCTGGTTTGATGAAGCAGTGGGTGGATTTTTCACATCCATTAACGACTTTTTAATCAGGGTATTTGGAAAGATCGACTGGGCCTGGTTGTGGACATTTCTGGGAGGCTTGTTTTTCATTATCTGGTTGTTGATGGGAAAAGCGCATTCCGGCATCGTGAAAAATGAACTCCATAAAACCGATTTTTTATTCAGGAGGCGATCCAAATACCGTTATCGTGGCAGAAAATCAGCCCTGAAAACCGAGTATAAATCGGCCATGGTTCTGCTCATTGCGATGAACATTATGCTGTTTCTGGTAAATTTTATTGACATTAAAAATGTGTGGTTGGGGTTTGAATGGCAGGGTGAAACCTTAAAGCAATTTGTGCATGAAGGCACCTGGCTGCTGATTCTCTCCATACTGCTTTCCATCGGCATCATTCTGTTCTATTTTCGCAAAAATCTGAATTTCATACGGAACAACCGGCCATTAAAAGTGCTTGCCTATGCATGGATGACTCAAAATGCTATTCTGGCAATTTCCGTAGCAATACGGAACCTGCATTATATTGAGTATTTTAACCTGGCGTACAAACGCATTGCTGTGTTTTTCTTTTTACTGGCAGTGTTGGTTGGATTGTTTACGGTGATACTGAAAATCCACAAACCCCGGACAAGCTTCTTTCTCATGCGATACAACAGCCTGTCGGTATTTATCATTCTTGTTGCCATGAGCCTGGTTAACTGGGATGTATATATTGCAAAATACAATTTCAGTCATGCTGATAAAGCATTTGTACATCTGGATTTCCTTGAGGATTTGGATGAACGGGCCCTGCCCTGGCTTGATCGCGACCTGGATAAACTAAAAGCACTGAAACAAACCCAGTATCAACAATTTGACTTTGCCCGTAATGCGGCCTACATCACACCGGAAAGCTATTACACATACATACAGGACCGAAAAGAAAGGTTTATTGATGATTTTGAATCCCGGCACTGGTTGTCATGGAATCCGGCAGATCAGAAGGCATATAATATGCTAACAAAATCAGGTACCAACTAAAAAAACAGTTTCCGCTGAGATGCTGCATAATTGAGACAAGCCTGCCAGTCTTGCTCATAAGCCTGCCGGATGGACTTCAGTTCTTCCTTTGATATCAGTGGTTCTTTCATGTTTTCATTTCGAACGAATGCTCCGGATACAAATGCCAGAGTATGAATGATTCCGGCGCGGATTTTTTTTCTGATTTTACCATGTCGGTTTTCATCAAAAGCAAACCGCCGGTTGAATTTCAGTAAAAACTGCAATTGCTTAACTGTAAAAGCGGCATTGACACCAGATGCCTTTACCTGAGCGTAATCAAAATCTGCGTTACAATAGGTGGCAAGGTATTGCAGGCTTTTCGCCGGAGCTGATTTGAATTCTTCCTGAAACATCACCAGGGGTTTATGCTGAAAAAGTGACTCCAGCAGGTCGATGATTTTCCGGTATTCAAGATGCTCTTTACGGAAGAAGCCATTGTTTTTCTCAAGGTTAAAAAACTCACTGAATGTAAGCCGCCCGTTTTTGCGGATGTGATACTTGTATTTGGATGCAATCCATTTATCGTGCCGGCGCAGGACGAGGATGATTTTTGCTTCGGGATAGTTTTCAGCAAAATCAAACAATTTGTTTGCATTTGGTCTGCCTTTACCAATGTCAATTTCCGAGGATAACAGCACATGTTGAGTGGCATCTGCAATTATCTGATGATGCTTTTTAAAATCGTGTTTTTTCACGTACCTGATGCCCCCGAATTGCGGGAACACTTTCCGCTGCAGAAAGGTAGAGGCCGTTCGTGGCAATCCGACATGAAAGTATATATCTTGTTTCTGAGGCATTCTATCTGATCATTTAGATGTCAAAGATAGCTTGTTCGGTGTATTATCAAAAGAGAGGGCACAAAAAAAGGGAGGCATAACCTCCCTGATCAATCAAAAACAAATTGCTTACTTGATTTCGATCTTTTTCTTCACGTCTTCACGCGGGCTTGTTTTTGGTATGACAATGAGCAATATACCTTTGTCGTATTTGGCCTGAATTTGTTCTTCTTTAGCATCTTCAGGCAGTTCGAAGGTGCGTGTAAAGCTGCTCATGCCAAATTCTCTGCGGTAATACTTTTCATCATCGGATTTCTTTTCTTTCTCTTCTTTCTTTTCGTAGGAAATAATGAGACGATGATTTTCAACATCAATGTCAAAATCTTTTTTCTCAAAACCCGGTGCTGATAATTCTACCTGATAATCTTTGCCGGTTTCTTTCACATTGATTGCCGGCTGAAACGTTCTTTCTTCCATGTTTTCAAATTCGTTTAAAAACTGATCCCAAATGCTGGGATAATTTCTGTTTGCTTGCTTAATCATAGGTATCATAATATGCTCCTCCACTATTTTTTAGTTAAACTTTACATTTCGTCTAAAATATATCAAACTGCATACCAGAGCACATTTTCTGCCATTCTATCATAAGTCAACACACTCGTGTGCCTTTCTGTCACCTTCCCGCTCATGTCCTTTGTCATTTTGTCATACACATAGTGCTTGTACATTGATTTATAATCCGTATTTTGAGCCCGAAAACTCAAATTTTGTTTCACTAAAACCTGATTAACTATGGATTCAAATGTATTTAGCTTACTCGTTGGTGCGGGTACTGCCATTTTGGTAATTTATTTTCTAATGATGGTCCTCATGATAGTCTCCATGTGGATGGTATTCGAAAAAGCCAAACAACCAGGTTGGGCTGCGATCATTCCGATCTACAACCTGATTATTTATTTACGCATCAGTAGCTTACACTGGGCATGGGTATTCCTCATTTTTGCCTCTATCATTCCGATTGTAGGTTTCTTGGCTGTATGGGTATTCTTCGGAATTATTTTACCGATTCGAGCTGCCAAAAACTTTGGTCAGTCCGGTGGATTTGCCGTTGGCCTCATCCTTCTGCCTTTCATTTTCTGGCCCATTATGGCTTTTAACAAAAGCATCCAGTGGACCGGCGAACTTGAGAAAAAAGATGTAGAAGTTGGAAGAGAATTTGACGAGAAAAAAGAAGGTGAAGAAAAATAATTCACTTTATTCGCATTAAAAGAAAAGCTGTCTCAAAAGGGCAGCTTTTTTTATTACAGATTAAATTCATTAACAAGGCTGTATTCAGCTCCCGAAGGCATCAGGCGGGATTCATACAAGCCCAGGTTATAAACGTACAAACCATCCACGTCTGGTTCAGGAAATTGCATTTTTACACGAGGGGCATTTTTAAACCTGGCAACGGTTACGTGAGGTTTTGGCGGATGATCGGGATCTTTTCCAAGAATTTCCTGCGCAAGCAAAAGACTCAGGCGCGAAAATTCGGGATGCTTTTGATAGCGCAGCCAGATCATTTTTGGTTTTCGCGGAGGCATGAACACGAAGCGTTCGGCTGTGAGGGAAAAGGGCTCAAAAGCTTCCAGAATCCGGCTTATTTTGCGGATTAGCTCAGGAATTCGGGATTCCGGGGTATCGCCTATAAACAAGCTGGTGACATGCAGGTTATTCTCAGGTGTCCAGCGTAGGTTTCTGATGTGTTTATTTTTTTCGCGTACTGAGAGGCATAAGGATTTATGCTTCTCGTCTAAAGGTATCCCCAGGAACAGGCGTTTTACTTTTTCTTCCATGTGTTCCGGTGGAGTTTTTCAGGGTTCCATTTATCTTTGGGTTTGTCTGTTCCATCCGGTACCCCGACCGGGATAATATTGAGCGCAGTAAGATGCTCCGGCAAATTACAAGCTTCTACAACCGGCCTCATCCGTTCCTCATACGGATACAGGGCTGTCCAGACAGCGCCAAAACCAAGAGCCTCTGCTGCCAGAAGAATATTTTCCGTTGCTGCGCAGGTATCCTGAAGCCAGTATGAATGACCTGAAGGCGATTCAATGGACGTATCACCCATCACCACGATGGCTGCAGGAACATCCCTCAGCATTTTAGCATAGGGCAGCTTTTTCGCTAAATCATGCAATTTTTGTCTGTCTGTTATCACAAGAAACTCCCAGGCCTGCATATTACGTGCTGTTGGTGCTGCCATTCCAGCCCTGATCATTTTTTCAAGGCTTTGGTCATCAACTTCACCGGATGTAAAGTTTCTTACTGATTTTCGTTCGTGGATAAACTTCAGATAGGTGTTATCAGCCATGATTTATTTTCTTTTTTGCGGTTTTATAAGGGGTTTTCTCAACAGGTCCAGCATCATCCCGGTAGGGCAAAAATAGCGACACCAGGGTTTGGAAATAAATGCAGACAGAACCAACATAAAAGCAGCCAGAATAATCACCGCCACGGATGCAGCCTGAATACGGAACACAGAAAAGGGTTCCAGATCACTCAGGGGCAGAACGGTACCAGCAATTGTAAGTATTAGTATTGTAAAAAATGCAATCGGTCTGAACCAGCGGAAAAAGCGTTTTACAGGGACGGGTAGTTCTTTTTTTCGTTTGTTAATTTTACCCACAAGCTCCTGTGCTGCACCAAAGGGACAAACGAAGGTGCAATAAAATGAGCGACTAGTAAACAATGGGATACTAACGGAAATTATAAAGATGGTAACAAGCACCACCTGCATTTCGAGGACAATACCCTGCACCAGCCAGCCGTGGAGTAATGCCAGCGAAAGGAAATAACCACACCACACGCCAAGAATGAGAACAGAAGCAAGCAGGAGTATCCAACGGGTTTTCATCAGCTTTCTCGGGAAGAAAAAATGCAGCAGGGCAAACACCAGGAACAGTAAAGCGGCAAGGTTTTTCAACACCCAACCAGTACGTGCTTTTTTATAGGTTGATTGAAAATCGCTCAAACCGCTCATGAGTTTATTCATATCGGTTTCTACAGCCATACAGCTAAGGGTAGCTCCGCTTATGATATCGGTTTCATGCTTGATGACATCTCCGGGTTTCATCCCATCCCATTGTTCAAAAAAGCCGTCACGTTTGAGCCAGTCCATATAAGAAGGGGTTTCATTGCCATATGAAAGCAATTCCACAGACAGTATCTCAAGCTCTTCATTAAAAACCACGGCAAAATTCAAGGGACTGGCAAAGCCTGTGGTCTGATTTTCCAGGTCTTCACTGTAAATAATGTAGCCAACTGGCCCTTCGCCGGTGAGGATGGTGCACACCTGTCTGGTGCTATCCTGAGACAGCCTGACATTGCCATCAAAATAATCCTCAAGAAAATCAACATTATGACCTGCCGGAGCCTGAATTTTGTTGCTTTTACCATTACGCACCAGGTTAACAGCCAGCAGCAAAGCTACCAGAATTACAACCTGTAATATGCGAATATACCTTCTTCTCATAACATACAACTAATTTTCATCAAATGCCTGAAAAATAAATACTGCAGGCCGTTTATGCAAATCAGGACGCGGGGCTTTTTTCCAGGTTCTGACCGTGAGTGTTCTCAAAAAAGCATCGTTGGAATCGATATCGCACGCAATGCAAAGCCAGGTATTATTATTCAGAGCCTCAAGCAGGGAAGCAAACATGGCATCGTTCCGGTAAGGCGTTTCCATAATGATCTGAGATGCTTTTTGCCTTGCACTCTGTTTTTCGATATCCTGAATTGCCCGTCTTCTTTCATGAGCTTTTACCGGCAAATATCCGTGAAACATAAAACGCTGCCCGTTCAGCCCGGATGCGATCAAACCCAGTAACATGGAGGATGGCCCGGCATGCGGCACAACGTTTATGTTTTCCTGATGCGCCTGCATTATTAATGCGTTTCCCGGATCAGCAATACCGGGCAATCCGGCATCTGACATAATTCCAACATCATGACCGGCTTTCAGCCACTTAATGGCCTCCAGGCTTTCAGATGCACCCACGCGCTTGTTCATTTCAATGAAATGCATCTTGTCAATGTTTATGGATTTATCCAGGCTTTTCATGTACCTGCGTGTCGCCTTAAGGTTCTCCACCACCCAGTATTCAAGGCTTCTTATCAGCTTAAATACCGATAACGGAACATCATCGCCACCAGTATCTTCACTGATGCGGTTGGGAATTAAATGTAAGCTGCCGTTTTGCATGGCAACAAAATTAGTAAAATATTTTTATCTGCCTGAATACCTATGTCCTCAGCAATGTATTTTGAACATATGTTAAATAATACTTTACATTCTCCTGAAAATTAAATAAATTTGTTACATGTTTTCTGAAAGCAAGGCACTTACTGTAGTGATGACGGCATTTTTACCACTTTTATGCGGAACCATTACGGCTCAGGTAAATTATCCGCACGGGAATGCTGCATACGTTATGGAGCGGGATAGTCATAATCCTGTGCGCATTGCATCCGGGGATTTCATATACACCTGGAACAGTAACGACAAGCAATATCAATACGGAACCTATGTACTGATTCCCGACCTTGACACATCAGAAAACGGCCATTATATTGATGCAAATTTGCTTTATCAGGCAGGCAGCAATGGTCTACCCTCAGACACAGCTTTTCAGTGGGATAATCAGGTGCTTATTACCGGTCCGTTTGACAAAGGCTACATGTTTGTCAGCCCTGTATCGCAAAATGCCATGAGGTACTCAACCGCTTTATCTGCGAGCACCACCTGGTGCAGCACCGATACATGTCCGGCCGAAATAAACGGTCCTGACTCAAGCATAGCCTGGCCGGATAACCCACCATTCTCGGGGGAATATGAGTTATGGGACGGTGAAGAGCTGATCAATGCCGGCGATTTAAAAGGCACAGGAACGGATTCAAAGCATTCGCAACAACAACTTGACACAGGCAGCAATGCCTCCTACTGTGTAAACACTTATGGGCGCGGATGGCGGTTACCTACCGATATTGAAATGGGTCATTATAACGATGAAGAGGGATCTTGCAATGGGTTTGATGAAGCCTATCGTGGTACATCTACAGACAAATATCTGTGGACATGTTCCCTGTTTAAAACCTACACGGTTAAACGGTGGCCGGCCAATGTTAATAACGGGTACTGGGAAAACTGTACAGGCTTCATTTACACTCCCAATTATGTCAGGTGTGTTTTTGCAAATTTACCATCATCATCCAGTGTAAGCACTTCAGGGAAAAAGGCACCAACAATTAGCCTGCACCCCAATCCGGCATGCAAAAAAGTCATGCTTAATGCAGGCAACTCAGCCATAGAAACTATTGAGATTTTGAACAGTGCAGGCCAGGTGGTGAAAACAAAATCCAGCATACACCAGCATTCATCTACACTTCTGCTTGACAATTTAGCTCCCGGGCTTTATATTGTCAGAGTAACAACGAAATCAAGTTATACCATTCAGAAAAAACTCATCATAAAACCATGAACAAACGATTTCTTAACATATTGTTTTTGCTTTTACCCCCTTTGCTGGCAATCAGCCAAAGCCCTGAAGGCATAAAATACCAGGCAGTCATCCGAAATCAAAACAGCGGACATCCGATTTCAAATCAAACCATAGGGATACGGCTGTCTGTGATGGAAAATTCGGCGGATGGCACACTGCTGTATCAGGAAAATCATCAGGCAGAAACAAACAATTTTGGTCTTGTCAACCTTACCATTGGTGAAGGTTCAGGCACCTGGGACTTTTCCGGGATTGACTGGGGAAACGCGAACAGCAAATGGCTAAAAATTGAGATTGACAGCACAGGAGGCAGCAATTTTGTTGAGATGGGTAACAGCCGGCTGCTAAGTGTTCCTTATGCCATGTATGCGAATGAAAGCGGAAGTGGAGGATTTTGGTCAGCAGGCTCAAATGGGATTTTTTACGATGCCGGCAGCATTGGCATCGGGACCAACAATCCCGACAGCAAGGCTGCCCTGGATATTTCGTCCACAACGAAGGGGTTTTTACCACCCCGCATGACAGAGTCACAACGCGATGCGATTGACAATCCACCTGCAGGCCTGATGATATTCAATATCACAACTGAATGCATTAATGTTTTCAAAGCCGGAGCCTGGTATGAAATGTGCGGCACCTGCATGGAACCGCCCCAGCCGGACCTTGGCTCAAATTCGCCGGCCTGTGAAGGTGGTCCTCTGGAGTTGTATGCAAACAATACCGGCGGAGCTCAGGCGCACTGGAGCGGACCCAACGGGTTTAGCAGTGAAGCACAAAATCCGGTTATCAGTCCGGCCGGTATGGATAACGCCGGCTATTACACACTTTACACCAGCAATGCCTGCGGAAATTCAGAGGCTGACAGCATTTATGTGGATGTGATGCCCCTTCCGGGCGATGCGGGACCAATTACCGGAGCATCCACAGTGTGTGAAGGAGATTCAGAAGTAGCTTACAGCATAGATCCGGTAACAAACGCTGACACCTACAACTGGAACATTCCGCCAGGCACTGTTATCAGCAGTGGAGCGGGCAGCACCAGCATATTACTTGACTTCGAGACAGGCTCTGAATCCGGAAACATTTCGGTTACACCACAAAATGCATGCGGTAGTGGCGGAACCAATATTCCACTGGCCGTAACTGTAAACCCACTCCCGACAGAAGCCAACGCCGGCCCTGACCAAACAAACCTTGCGGGCACAAGCACAACGCTGGAAGGCAACACTCCTGCTGAAGGCAACGGCTCGTGGAGCATAATCTCCGGCGTCGGAGGTAACATTGCCGAACCGACAAATCCGACAAGCGGTTTTTCCGGAACAGCCGGCACTTCATACGTGCTTGAGTGGACCATCACCACATCCTGCGGAAGCAGCAGTGACAATGTAGAAATCAGTTTCCAGGCCCCCTTTGTTTGTGGGAACAATTTGATTGACCCCCGCGACGGGCAGGCATACGCGACGGTTAGCATAGGCGGACAATGCTGGATGGCCGAAAATATCAACATCGGCACAGAGGTAAACGGCAGCAACGGGCAATCTGACAATGGCAGCATTGAAAAATTTTGCTACAACGACAACAGCGACAATTGCGATACCTACGGCGGCCTTTATCAATGGACAGAAATGCTTCAGCTACCCGATTCATGTGAAACATCAGCATGTGCATCCATTATCGGAACTGAACACCAGGGCATTTGTCCTCCCGGCTGGCATGTACCCACCGATGAGGAATACAAGGACCTGGAAATTGCCCTGGGCATGACAGCCATGCAGGCAGATATGGCCAACACCTGGCGTGGAGCCCCGGTGGGAGAAACGATGAAACAGGGTGGTTCATCCGGTTTTGAAGGTCTGCTTTCGGGACGCTGTTCTTCATCAGGCGGGTATTCTCTGATGGGAAGCTATGAGTATCCTTATACAGCATCAGAATACGGCAGCAATTATGCCTGGAGACGGTGCCTGCGCTCAGGAGATGATAATGTGGGACGCTGGAATACCTTCCCCAAAACCTATGGATTTTCAGTACGATGTGTAAAGAATAATTAATGCTATGATTACTATGAAGACATTTTTCAGAATACTTTTTACAGGAAGCTTGCTGATTGCATTCACATTTTGCGGTTGCGAAGAAGAAGACAATCCTGATAACAATGCAACAGAGGGTTCGCATCTGGATGAATTTGTTTCCCTTGAGGTTGAAAACGATACATTGCATTACCTGGATACCACCAGAATCGTTGCAACTGCCATTGGCAATGACCTGAAGTACAAATGGGAAACCAACAGTAATGCCCCTCTCCTGCCTATTGAGGGTATCGATTCAGCCATCTATTTTTATGCCGACCCATGCGTAAGCACAGGCGCCAAACAAATTTTCTGTACCGTGAGCGCAGAAAACGATGAAGTAATGAAAGTTGACACCATTGTAATTGTTGATTGATTATGAAAAAGCTTTTTACATTAATCATTTCACTGTTGTCAGCACAGGTTATTTTTGCCCAATGCTTCTCATCCACAGGAAACCCCATTGGTGGCAATGCCAATATGGGGGTTAGCAACAAAAATGTCCTGCGGTTGGCAAGTTTTTACAAACATGCATACTCAGGAAGGTATTTTCATGGTGATGAGTTATCCATTGATGAGGGTCACATCACCGCTGACCATGCGGTATACAATTACGTTTCTCTTATGTCATCATATGGCATAACCAACAAGCTGACTGCAGAAGTAAGTACTGGTTATTACCTGAACAAAACCAAAGAATTTGAAACCCCAATGACGGGAAAAGGCTTCAGCAACGCTGTAGTAAGTGCAAAATATGCAGTATACAAAAACCCGGTAAAGCGTTTTGAGATTACGGCCAAAGTCGGTGCAAAAATCCCGTTACGTCAATCAGAACAAAAGCTGGAAACCTCAACCATAGACATCTCTAAACACCCTGATGTGCAGTCCTGTCTGGGAAATTACGGTTTTATCGGACAGGTTTACCTGATAAAGGAAGATGCATTTAAAGGATTACGATATTTTCTGGTATCAAAATATGAACACAATTTTCCAAGTCAGGATGGGTATTTCGATTTACGTCAGTTCAATTTTGGCAATTCCCTGAATACATCATTTTACGTCACTCAGCATATACACATGCCTCCGGCCTTATCATGGCTCACCGAAAACTGGACAGCCATACTACAGCTAAGGCATGAGCATAAATGGCAGAATCAAAAACGGCCGCTTAATTACACTCCGCCTGACACATGGGAATATGGTGAATGGGAATATGTTAAAAACTCTGGAAGCGATGTGTTCTTTCTTTGTCCGCAGCTAAATTATACCTTTGCAAAAAGCTGGAACGTTTCCATACTGGCTGACATTCCATTGTATCAAAACTATAAAGGCATACAACTGGCATCAGATTATGCCATAGCAGCTAACATCACCTGGGATATCAATTTAAGTTCCAGAGACAAGGGACTTGATGTAAAAAATTAACGTTTTGGCAAAAATTTTGTATTACATTTGAAAAAATTATCAGTCATTATGAAAAGAATTATTATAACACTATTGGTAGGATTATTTACAGTGGCCGGAATTGCTCAAACCAGCAATCAAAAAGACAGCAAAACGGGGCCACAAATTTCATTTGATAAAAAAGTTCACAATTACGGTGAAATTGAACGTAAATCAGATGGCACATGCACATTTACGCTGACTAACACAGGCACAGAACCCCTGGTTTTAACAAATGTCCGGACTTCCTGTGGTTGCACAGCCGCAAACTGGCCCCGTAAACCCATACCAGCAGGTGAAAGCAAGAAAATCAAGGTAAATTACGATACCAGACGAATGGGCAATTTTTCAAAATCCATTAAAGTATACAACAACGCCACCAACACACCCGTAGAATTGAGAATTAAGGGTCAGGTCAAATAACAGGATAAAAAACTGATGTCAACCATTTTCCCTTAGTTTTGTTTTAGGAGAAATTATATTATGAGAAAATTACTGCTAACCATCCCGCTGATTTTTGGGATGTTCTTCACTCTCTCTGCACAAAATCATTTTGAATGCAGTACCCCTGAAATGAACCGTATAGAACTTGAATCCAATCCGGAAGCCCGGGAAAGGAGAGCCAGACTACAGGCTTTTATTGACAATTATTCAGAAAGCAAAGCCGATAAAGGACAGGTATACATCATACCTGTGGTTTTCCATATTGTTCATAATTATGGCGAAGAAAACATACCTTACGAACAGGTTGAAGATGTGATAAGGGTAATGAATGAAGATTACCGGAAACTGAATCCGGATACCACATACATCGTAGATGAATTCATATCCCTTGCTGCAGACACCAGGATTGAATTCAGGCTGGCAAAAAAGGACCCCTGGGGTAATTGCACCAATGGTGTAACCCGCACAGTATCCTATGCCACAAACAGCGCCGGTGAAAATGTTAAAGACATCGCACCAGGCTGGCCCATGGCAAGTTACCTTAACGTATGGGTTGTACGAAGCATAGGCAGTGGTGCCGCAGGGTATTCCTATTACCCCGGAACCGTTGGAGATGGCCGGGATGGCATCGTGGTAACCCATTCTTACGTGGGATCAATTGGCACAGGAAGTGCAGGCAGAAGCCGCACCTTAACGCATGAAGCCGGACACTGGCTAAACCTGCCACATCCCTGGGGCAGCTCAAATGAGCCCGGACTTTCATCCAATTGCGATATGGATGACGGCATTGCAGACACACCAAACACCATCGGACACACCACCTGCGCACTGAACGCCGTCACATGCGGCAGCCTGGATAACGTACAAAACTACATGGATTATTCCTACTGCACACACATGTTCACTCACGGGCAGGGGGAAATGATGCGCTCAATCCTTAACAGCTCAATCAACGACCGTAACAACCTGTGGACAGAAGAAAACCTGATTGCCACCGGCACACTAAACCCCGATGAGGCTGAAATCTGTGCTGCCAACGCTGATTTCTCATATGACGTATCACACGGTTGCGAAGGCCTTACAGTTCAGTTTACCGATCTAACCTTTGGTACCGACAGCATCAGCCAGCACGAATGGACGTTCCCCGGAGGCAATCCGGAAACATCCACAGAACGCCATCCAACCGTTGTGTATGAAACAGCCGGAGAATACGCAGTAGAGCTAAGTGTAACCAATCCAGCCGGAAACGACACCAAATCCATAGCCCGGGCAATCAGCGTCACCAGGGCTAACGACGGAGCAGATGTTCCGTTTTACGACGATCTTGAAGCTGCAGACTTTCCCGGAAATCACGAAGATGCTTCAAATTATTACTCTGTTACAGAAGGAAACACAGGCTGGCTCCGCACCGACAATGCTGCTAACTCAGGTGATAAGTCCATGTTTATTGATTTAAGCAATGAAGAACGTGGCATGTTCAACGCATTTGTTACTCCTGCCATACAGGTAGACTCTCTGAGTTTTCCGCTTGAAGCCGGTTTTAAAGTGGCCTATTCGCAGCAGGAGGAAAACAACATGGATGTCCTCAAAGTATCTGTATCAAAAAATTGTGGCGAGAGCTGGATATTACAATATTACAAAAGTGGCAGTCAATTGCATACAGCATACAACCTCCAACCCTGGGGTACATTTTACCCTACACAGGGCGAGTGGCGGGGTGAAACCTTTCAGCTAAATGAAAGTATTTTCAGTGATGCCAGCAGCATCAGACTAAAATTTGAAGCTCTAAGCCGTGAAGGCAATGCCATGTACATTGATGACATTGAAATCAGAACACCAACGGGGAAAGATGATAAGCTTCAGCGTGAGAGTGTCAGCCTGTACCCAACAAGCTTTGAAAATTCATTGTATCTGGAAACCAGCCTGAGAGGTAAAGCCTTGTTGAGCCTGCACAATGTAACCGGCCAGAAACTGATGGAGCAGCAAATTAATCTGGATGGCAAGCAAAACATCGCCGGCCTGCTTCCTGAAAACTTACAGGGTCTGTATATTTTAACCATTGAACATGCAGATCAAAAGTCTGTCATCAGGATACATGCAAGGTAAACCCGAGAAATTATACAAATAATTATAAAATTAAACTCACCGGGGTTTCATGGATACCGAAGGGGATTTTTCCCACTTTTAACCAGCAAACCGGAGAGTACACAAAGATTTGCCCGACCGGATATTTCCAGCATCGGGCTTTTTTTTAAAACAGTACATATAAAATCCTGCAGGTTTTGCCATAAATTAACCATACAGGACACTGAAGCCATGTATATCGCTTTGTCTTTTTAGCTATATTGTAACAAAAACGCATGTTGCATCACAAGCCATATTATTTTTTTCTCGCCATTGTAATGCTGTTCTTTTCCACAGAAACACACTCTCAGGCACCATTTCAAAATAAAGACAAGACACGAACACAATCACGGGGAATCCCGGCATATCCTGGTCTCATTGCCTACCAGCAAAGTGATGGCAGCACGCTGGATATTTTTCTTACTGGCGATGCGGTGCTCAACAGAGCAGAAACAACGGACGGTTACACGCTGCTTAGAAACATGGATGGAACAGCTCATTATGCCATGCTTAATGAGGAGGGAGATTTGGTCTGTAGTGGCATTACCTCACACAATCCTGCATACAGGACAACGGAAGAGAAGGCATTTGTCGAAACACTTGAAAAGCACCTGTCATACAGCAGTAAACAGAAATTCAAAAAGGCACAACAGCATCTTTTGTTCTCGGATAAAAGCAGCAAAGAACCCGGCGTAATGCCATCAACCGGCAACCCACAAATCCCGGTTTTGTTAGTGAACTTTTCTGATGCAAGCAACACATTCTCTGCCAGCCAGATGAGTCAGCCATTCACCCAATCGGGCTACAATGGTGTGGGTTGTATTCAGGAGTATTTTCAGGAATGCAGTGACAACCAGCTCAACCTTCAGTTTTCTTTTACAGGATGGCAGAGCCTGCCACAAACGCATGATTATTACGGAATTGATTCCAACTGGGGACAATGTGCATACGATGCCATCGCCCTTATGGATCCTTACATCAATTATTCCCAGTACGATAATGATGGTGATGGGATTGTCGAAGCTGTTTCCATCATCCATCAGGGATCGGGTGAAGAAGCAAGCTGGGACACCACAGACATCTGGTCGCACATGTGGACATTAGCCGAGGCAGGATATACAGAGGCACAGCGCACCTTTGACGGGGTGGAAATAAACACCTATACGATGCAGCCGGAAGATGATGCCATGGGCAATCTGAATGAAATCGGTATCATGTGCCACGAAATTGGTCATTTAATTGGTGCACCAGATTTTTACGACACCGATAACACCGCACCTGATTACCGCGGCACAGGTTTCTGGGACCTCATGGCAGACGGACTCTGGAACGGCAATCCATACGGACGATCACCCGCTCATCCCAACCTGTTTGCAAAAATCCACTATTACGGATGGCTAAATCCGGTGGAGCTCACTTCCCCCCTGACTGTCAGTTTTCTGCCTACACCCTGGGAAAATCAGGCGTACTATGTTACTACCAGTACTGCCAATGAGTACTTTTTGCTGGAGAACAAGCTTCAGTCTGGCTTTGACAGTGGTTTGCCCGGACAGGGTATGCTGATTTACCATGTGGATCAGGATTATATTGACAACCACTTCTCCAACAATGACATCAATGCGTCTTCGCATCTGGGCTTAAAAATCATGGATGCGGGGAACAATGGCTCCATTGATGATGACGACTGCCCTTTTCCGGGATCATCTGTCAACACTGTATTTACTGATGCCAGCAGCCCTTCGTCCTTATCATGGTCGGGCAATCCGACCAACAAACCCATAACAAACATAAGCACAGTAAATGTGGTTTGCATTGCCTTTGATTTTATGGGTGGCAGCGGTTGTGTGCCTCCCCCTGCGCAGTGTAAAAATCTGTCGGCTACATCCATAACAGACACCAGCATCAGCCTGCAATGGACGCGCGGAGCCATGTGTGATCAGAACCTGCTTGTTTTAGCCAAAGCATCAAACCCCATCACTTCGCCACCTGTTGCAGGAATGCCCTATACAGCCAGTTCTGTTTTTGGAGTTGGTAATGGCCCTGATGCAGAAACGCATGCTGTCTTTTTTGGAGACGACACCACACTAACCGTCAGCGAATTATCTCCCGGTACAGAATACCATTTCTCACTGCACGAAGCCTTTGCCAGCACCTATTGCTACCGCCTACCGGGTCTTACCGGGAGTTTCACGACAACGGGTACCACTTCGGCTTACCAGGATTGCAGCACAAAAATCACACTTTTTCCGGTAGCATCATCAGATAAAATCCGGGTAAACTATCCATCAGAATTAAACTCTGTAACCTACCGTATTACTGATTCACGCGGAAGTACAATAGAAAAAGGATTTCTCTCAACAAGCCTTTCAATCAGTCATCTCAGACCCGGGTTGTATATTCTGCAAGTCAGGATTCAGGGAAAACTGATTCGCAAAAAGTTCATACGCTTATAATGATACAGCAATCCGGTTTGATCATAAATCGGAAAATCCGTAAAATAAACCTACCTTTGTAGTATTGATACAGGGCATATGAATAAAAAACGCTATTGGTTCAGGCTTGATAACGCTGCTAAGATTTTCCCGGCGGTATCTGACAGGGAGCTGACATCAGTTTTCAGGATATCGGTATGCCTGAAAGAACCGGTTAAAGTAGCTGAGTTACAGCGAGCTCTTGCCAAAACCTACCGCCGTTTCCCCTATTTCAATGTTCACCTGAAACATGGCTTTTTCTGGCATTACCTTGAGGAGCACAAAGGTGTTCCGCGGGTTGAAGCCGACATCTGGCCGCCTTTACAGGCATTCCGGACAAAATTCATTCACGACCGCCTGTATCGTGTCATCGCAAGGGGACGTGAAATTTCTCTTGAGATGATGCACAGTGTGAGCGATGGCGGAGGCGGCATGCAGTTTATTAACAGCCTGTTGACTTTATACTTCCGGGAGTTGGGTTATACCGTTGATCCTCCGCCTTTTTTCATGGACCCTGATAAACCACCAAAAGCTGAAGAGTTTGAGGATTCGTACAAGAAATATTTCCAGAAAGAAATTCCGCCGGCAGTTCCCCGCACAAAAGCATGGGCACTACCATTTGATTTAAATCCACCGCCGCGGCTTGGTGTCATACAGGCCGAGATGTCATCCAGACACATTCTGGAAAAGGCAAAATCCTATAATGTCAGTGTTACGGTATTTTTAGCGTCTGTGTATCTTGATGCCCTGCAGGGAATCCTGTTAAATTGTGAAAAACGTGGCTTGCCACAAAAGCTCAAGATACTGCGCATGCAGGTTCCAATCAACCTACGTCGCATTTTCCCCAGCCGGAGTATGCGGAATTTCACGCTTTTCGCATTGCCGGAAATTGACTTGCGGCTTGGAAAATACAGTTTTGAAGAAATCACCCAGATAGTGTATCATTACATGAAGCTGGAAACGTATCCAAAACAAATTCAGAAAATCATCAGCCGCAATGTTGGCTCTGAGAAACTGTTTTATGTGCGTGCCATACCCTTGTTTATTAAGGATATGGTACTGGCGGCCAAGCATAAGAGCTACGGAAATGCTCAATATTCCGGTGTTATGACAAACCTGGGACAAATCAAATACCCCGATTCATTTGCAGATCATATTGATTGCATTTCCTGCTTACCACCGCCCCCAAACAAGCGCACAAAAATCAACTGCAGCATTGTCTCATTTGAAAATAAAATGATAGCAAGTTTTTGCAACATCACGGCGTCAAGTCAACTTGAACACCTGTTTTTTTCCAAATTAACAGGCATGGGAATCCCGGTAAAAATGCGAGACAGAAACGATGTTATGAACCCTGTAAACGATGAACCCAATGGCAACAATTTGTAAACACTGTGGTGTAGAACTCAGCCAGGAGATGGATAAATGCCCGTTGTGCGGTAACCTTCCCGGTGACAACAAACCCATCAGAGACAGAAAAAAAACCGATGCGTTTGGTTTTCTGAAGCGTTCGCGCAATCTGTGGGAGGCTTTTGGTGTCATTACGATAACTACCATAGCCCTCACCATACTTATAAATTTCATTGTTGACAAAACCGTTAGCTGGTCACTGTTTGTTGCCGGCGGCCTGATGAGCGCCTGGTTGTATTACACCATTTACCATTTTGCAAAGCATTATATTGCCATCTGGGCCCCCGCGGCTCTGATGGTAACGCTAAGCAATCTGATGCTGATTGATGCCCTTACCGGCGGACTGGAATGGTTTGTCAGCCTGGCATTACCGCTTTCAACAGCAGCGTTTTTGCTGGCTGCAAGCTTCACATTCATCACAAATATGATAAAATATCAGGGGTTTAATGTCCTGGGATTTGCCTTGCTGCACATTATTGCGTTTTGCATTGTGTGCGAGATATTCATCAAAATGCACCTGTATTCAAAGGTTGACATGCGCTGGTCAATCTTTGTTGCAGCATCAGGAATACCAGTGGCTATCATTTTGATTTTCATCCATTATCGGCTCAATAGAGGAAATGATCTGAAAAGTTTCTTTCACATCTGATTCTCAAGGCTATCCACCAAATCTCTCATTGATTCAAAAACAGGAAAATCATACGCATGGTGATCCTTCAGCTCCTCATGTGCCCAGGTTGTATGAAAAGGGATGTGAGCAGCCTTTGCCCCCATATTTAGCAGTGGAAGTACATCGGATTTCACAGAATTACCGATCATAAAAAACTCCTGTGGTTGTATGCCAATGTTTGAAAACAAGCGATGGTAATTTGCAGGTTGTTTATCACTCATCACGTGAATCTGATGAAAATAGTCAGCCAGGCCTGAGGCATGCAGCTTTCGCTCCTGATCAAGAGAATCTCCTTTGGTTGCAAGTACAAGTGTATAATCCTGTTTCCTGAACCATGCAAGGCAATACTCAACCCCGTCAAGCAGCTCCATTGGAGCACGCAAAAGCTCTTTACCCCATTGAATAATCTTTCCAATATCGGACTGTGGTATCTTATTCTCTGACACGTTTAGCGCTGTTTCAATCACAGACAAAACAAATGGCTTAACCCCATACCCATAGATGTTCATATTCTGCATTTCGGTTTCAAACAGACGCTTAGCGGCAGTTTCTGTATCCACCCAGGGTTTCATCAGCCTGAGAAAGCGGCTTTCCAGTAGTCTAAAGTTTGACTCATTAACCCAGAGGGTGTCATCAGCATCAAAACCAATGTATTTTACATGCTCATCAATCATCGCAGCTAAGATAAGCATTTGAAAAAATCCAGAGCAAAAAAACACCTTCAACAAAAGGGAATTAAATGTTTTCACATGCATCATCATTTTATTACCTTTATCCAAAAGCTAAGTGCATGCCGTTTTTACCGATTATACCAGCCAGCATATCCTTTGAATTTGAATTTTATCCGCTTCTGATCGTTGCGTTTCTGGCTTTCAGTATACCGATTTTACTATCATTCTTAAGGTTAGGGCGCATTCCCACCGTAATTGTTGAAATCTTTATGGGCTATTTGGTGGGCAAATTCATTTTCCCTCTGTTTCCGGACCTCAACGTGGAAACGCTGGAGTTTCTGGCTCTTTCGGGGTTTATGTTTCTGATGTTTCTCGGAGGGCTTGAGATTGATGTAACAGGCATAATGCAATCATTTCCCCGCAATTCCATCACACCTGAAAAGTTCCTGAGAAACCCGCTTTTATTTGGATTATTGTCCTTTCTTATTTCTTTGGGCCTGTCTGTTTTACTTGCCGGGCTGCTGAGTAACTTTATAGAAATCCATAACACATGGTATTTTGCCTTAATCATGGTAACCACCTCAGTGGGCATTATTTTACCGGTATTAAAAGGCCAAAATGTACTGAATACCAGATTTGGTCAGATGGTGATTACCACTGCTGCCATTGCAGACATTCTGAGCATCATTCTGTTTTCCTTTACTGCCTTTATTCTGAAACAAGGCTTTAAGCCACGCCTGTTGTTGATTTTGGGCTTGTTTTTCCTGTTTTACCTGCTGTACCTTCTCGGCCAAAAACTGACAAAGAAAAAGCTAATCAAACAAATCGGTCATCAGTTATCGCATGCATCCTCCCAGATTCAGATTCGCGGTACCTTGTTTCTGATTCTGCTGTTTATTGTGATTGCCCAGTTTATTGGTACAGAAGTTATGCTTCTGGGAGCCTTCCTTGCGGGTTTGCTGATATCGGTTTTCATGAACAGAAACCGGTCGATTTTACTGATTAAGCTTGACGGCATGGCGTATGGCTTCTTTATTCCCATCTTTTTCATCATGGTGGGTGCCAATTTTGACGATAAGGCATTGCTGGAAATGGGGAATTCACCGATTGTATTTCTTATTCTACTTTTGCTTAGCATGTTCCTGATAAAAATCCTGCCTGGCATGCTGTGGGGCAAAATGTTTGGCAGACGCAAAGCCCTGGCAGGAGGTTTTCTGATGTCTTCGCGTCTGAGTCTGATCATAGCAGCATCAAAAATCGGCCTGGATTTTGGTATCATCACACCGGGAATAAACGCCGCCTTTGTGCTGATGGCAGTGCTCACCTGTCTGATTTCTCCTCTGCTTTTCAATCACTTACATCCGGCAAACATTCTGCAGGGTGACAAGCACATCATTGTTGGAGGCAGCAGCACCGCTGTGTTGCTGGCCAGAAGGTTAAAACTGCACGGGAAAAAAGCCGTTTTGGTTGAAAAAGACCCGGTTCGCTATAAAAACATTAAGGAAAAAGGGCTGAACGTTGTTAAAGCCGATGGCCTCGACAATAATTTGTATTATGAGCTGGGGATAAAACCCGATAATTACGTGGTTGTTCTCACCGACTCAGAAGACCGCAATACCCAAATATGTCAGCTTTTAAGAAGCACGTACAATCATGAGAACATCATCAGCAAGGCTTCCAGCGCCAGGATAGAATACAAGCTTAGTAAATTGCAGGTGGATTACCTTGATTCAACCCGCATTATGGCCACAACCATAGAAAATCTGATTTTCAGACCTCAAACCTATGAAGCGCTGGTAGAAACCTTTGAAAATTATCAGGTTGAGGACATTCATCTGACCAATAAAAAGACGGCTGGCAAACAAATCAAGGAAATTCCATTCCATAAGGATGGTCAGCTTATTTTAATCCGCAAAAACAACAAGGTAGAAATCCCCCACGGCGACACATTACTCAGCGAAGGAGATGTTATCACTGTCATGGGAACCGAATCGGCTCTTGAAGATATCAGAAAGACACTCTCGTATGTATGAGAAACCACACTTCCGGAATGAAGGAAGCCATGGTAAAAACAGTGATTTTGGCTTAGCCCGGGAGAAACAGATACGCCGACTCAGAGTCGGCGTATGTGTTTCCGGGTGGGCTTATTTTTAGCGCTAGTCCCTGGCTGCAGTTTTCGGAAAACCAAATCCTCCTACTTCTTCTTTCCGCCTTTGCGTTTACGCTTGCCGCTTTTTGAATTTCCACCGGCGCGAGCTTTCACAGCAGGCCTGGCATGCACGTCCTCCGACGGCTTTGACACTTCAACATTTACAGGCAATCCCCGGTAACGGGCATGCTCAAATGAACTCAGCACCTGATCTGTAAAGGTAGAATCAAGCTCAAAAAAGGAAAATTTGCGGAAAATGTCAATCTTGCCAATTTCTATCTTCCGGTTGCGGGTCTGCTCATTGATCAGACCAATCAGATTGTGTACTTTCAGGTTTTGCTTTTCACCCAGGTTGATGAAAAAACGCGTAAAGCCCTCCTCAGGCAATTGCGAAGCATTGTTGTGCCCTTTGGACCCGGACTTATCTCTGCCTTTGGCTTCTGATTTACCCCTGGGTTTATCTTTTTTACCGGATTTCGGACTGACATTCAGGTCTTTTGCGCCTTTGTAGTAATCAATAAACCGGTTAAACTCCACATAAACAAAACGTTTAAGCAGTTCGTCGCGGTCGAGCCAGCTCAGTTTCTTTTGTATAGCCTCCCAGTACGGTGCAATGCGCTCTTCGTCCGGAACAATATTCTCAATCTTATCCATCAGGGTATACAGACGTTTTTCAACAATCTCCTCCCCTGCCGGCACGGTTTTGCGTTTAAACTGATGCCCTGTAAGCTTTTCCAGGGTAGCAATTTTCCGTCCTTCACGCGCATGCGAAATGATGATGGATACACCTTTTTTTCCTGCCCTGCCTGTACGTCCGCTGCGGTGAATGTAAACCTCGGGATCGTCGGGCAGATTGTAATTCAGTACATGCGTAAGGTCATTGATGTCCAGACCGCGGGCAGCCACATCGGTAGCCACAAGCATCTGCACGTTGCGGGTGCGGAAAGCGTGCATCACATGGTCGCGCTGCGCCTGCGACAAATCACCGTGAATGGCATCTGCCGGATAGCCATCTTCAATCAGCCTGGCTGCAACATCACGCGTTTCGGCACGGGTACGGCAAAAGACAATGCCATAAATCCCAGGATGAATATCCAGCAAACGTTTCAGTGCCAGATACCGATCAGCAGCACGAACGGTATAAACCTCGTGTTCAACATCGGTAGCTCCGCTGTTGCGTTTGCCACTGACAATCTCCGTTGGCTGATTCATGTACTTTTTGGTAAGCTGCTTCACACCGGCGGGCAAAGTGGCCGAAAACAACAGAGTCTGACGGCCTTTCGGTGTATCATGCAATATGGCATCCAGATCTTCCCTGAAACCCATATTCAACATCTCATCGGCTTCATCAAGCACCAGCGTACGGATATTATTCAGTTTTAACTTGTTTCGCTTTATCAGATCAAGCGTACGGCCGGGGGTACCAACAACCACCTGCGGACCGGCTTTCAAACCGTTGATTTGTGTGCTGATGTTCGCTCCGCCATAAACGGCCAGGGTTTTAAACCCCTTTACGTATTTACTGTATTTTTTAAAATCCTTGCTGATTTGCAGACACAACTCACGCGTGGGACACAGAATAATCACCTGCACGGATTTGTCTGACATATCCATTTGCTGAATCACCGGCAGGCCAAATCCCGCTGTTTTTCCTGTCCCCGTTTGGGCAAGGCCGATTAAATCACCGTTTTTATTAAGAATTTCAGGAATCACTTTTTCCTGAATGTCTGTGGGTTCTTCAAAACCCAGTTCATCAGTAGCCCTGAGGATATCCTCACTAAGGCCCATTTCTTTAAATGCTATCATGTATTTTACTTTAGTCCAGACAAACACCAGTTTTCCGGAAGTTATCATTCAGGTGTCTGTCTTGCCGGCCGGGCAGCCTGTGGACTCTCCAAAAAGCAATTTCAACACCAGCTTCCGTCACTCGGAAGCGGCTGCAAAGGTAATACAATTTTTATTCTTTTTACGATTTATTTTGTGTGGGCGCCATCAGCCTGGTCTTCTCCATTCAAATGGTATCCGTCTCCAGCTTCTATCTGCCCTGCGCTGTGCGGTGAGCTGCAAAAATCCGCAGCAAAGGAGCTTTTCCTGGTCGCTCTTTCCCGCGGGCAGCACATCCCCCCTGCGCAGGGCAGGATAATACGCTTCCCTGCCCGTCCGGCAGGCGGGCGCCGGGGCGCAGAATGAAACCTTACCGTTCCGAAACGGCAAATGAAGCCCTTCCGGCAGGAACATCCCTTTCCTGAGGGATAAGTTCCAGCAGATACAGACCTTCTGCCAGCATACTGACATCAAGGCTGTGCGTCTCTCCCGGCATCACAACTGAACGATTATCCAAAACAAGCACACCACGCATATCGGATACCCGAAGCCTGCACGCTCCATGGTATGTATCGGGAATTTTTACATGCAGTTTATCACCAACAGGATTGGGAAACATCTCAAAGTCAGCCAAACCATCGCTTTCGATGCCATTTTCTTCCTGAACAAGCAGATAATCCTCTTTCAGCACACTATCCTGCGGACACCAGGCATTGCCGGCAACCAGAAGAACGCTGTATGTTCCTGCCTGATCGTAAACGTGCCACGGGGCTTCGTTTGTACTGAAATCGCCATCGCCAAATTCCCAGTAAAACTGATCGGCATGTTCCGATTCATTCACAAATCCGGCCATGGCATCGGGTAAATACAGGCTGTCCTCAAGCACAGAAAAAGCGGCTTCAGGGGCTGCATGCAAATTTACATTTATACTGATTGTCAGGGTATCAGCTTGATCACCATAATACGCAATCAGCACCACATTATACACGCCGCTTACCGCATACATAATTTCAGGATTTTCTGCTGTGCTTTCTGCCGGGCTTCCGCCTTCAAATTGCCACTGAATTGAATCTTCATTCTGGCTTTCGTTGGCAAAAGCTATGCTTTCACCCTGGCAGATGTCCGCTTCAGTATGGCTAAAATCAGCCAGCGCTCCGGCTTTCATAATCACACCATCGCTGCTGAATGTTTCGGTCAGACCCGCGCCATTGGTTACACGCATGCTGGCGAATACTTCCTCATTTTCAGTCAAATCCAGACCATTAAATGTATGCGACAGGACCGCATCCATTTCTGTCCAGCCAACGACATCCGCTGCTCCCGGCGATGTTCCCAGAGCAAGGGCTGCCACCTCAATGCCAGAATTGGTATCCACCGGCTGCGTCCAGTTACAGCTATAACTGTCAAGTCCGTACATCTCATCCATATCCTCTCCTTCACCGTCATTCAACATGTTTAGCTCAGGCATGCTCCAGTCGGTTTTTACATTCACTCCCGACACCGGTGAAAAATGCTCCTGATTGTCGAGCACCAGCGATTTTATCCGGCATGATTCTGTCTCCGGACCGGGGCTCTGCCAGCGCACACGTGCATTCTCAGAACCAATGCTGATATTTTCTTCGCCTCCGCGGGCTGTGTACACTTTTACATCATCGTACATCACAGCAGCATTGCCTGTGCGCAGGGATAAATGCCGTCCTTCGGTATAGGGTGACGGATCGGTCCATTCAGATACCAGCACATCGTTCAGCCAGGCTTTGAGTTCGCCCGTAGCCGGATTGTAATACAGTTTGCAATCGTTAAACACATTGGTATCTATATCGGCATAGTCATCGGTTTGCAGGTAGTAGGTATTATCCACATAGCGATACAGTTGTACAGCATCCTGATCGGCACGGAAATACACCATGTACGAATTGTGCCGGTTGCTTTGGCTGGCCGAATCACAGAACACGTGAATTCCGGCCCGGCGGTTGGTACCGCTGCCGTCTATATTCATTTTCCAGTGATACAGATAGGCCGTAGTATCGGTCTGGCGCAGCGGTATGTAAAGGTTTGTATTGCCTTCGGCCTCATCGCTTTGATGCAAATGGCCATCGCTGATGCTCCAGCTCCCTGTCTGGCTGATCCAGGCTGGGTGCATTTCTGTTTGAAAGTTATCATTAAAATGCCCAAAGGAGCGATTGGCACTCCAGTTCTGGCCGTTATAATCCAGAACCTGCCAGAAACGTTCCTGCAGGCCGGCACCCACGCTGTCGGTATCGACGAAGTAAGCCTGAAATCCACTGGTCTGCCATGTATTCTGAACGTAAACTGAAGAAGCCGGCAACTGGCTACAGGCATCAATTTCAGCCTGAGTCATCGCACGCATGGCAGGCAATTCGGCATAAAGTGCGTCACCGGGGCAGGTAGTGCCGCCAATGTTCACATCTTTGTGTCCACAAATCCGGGGAATACTTGACGTTCCACCACTTTGCAGCAGGATATCGGCAGATTCGGTGGGGTCGTAACCCCGTTTGTTAAACCACCATCCCAGCAAATGGTACACAGCATCCAACTGGACTTCTGTGGGCAGCGTAACATCAGAATTTCCAAGAAAATTCAAGCCGATGGATTCATCGTTTGAAGCACCGGCGTGGGCTCCACGCATATCAAGGTTCAGGGGATCGGAGTTCATCCGCCCTTTGTAAATATTTCCATATTTATCGGTAAGGTAATTGTAGCCAATATCGCTCCAGCCGTTGCTGTTTACATGATAATTCCAGTATGAGCGGACAACCGCTGCACCATCAGTATAAGTATCGGGCGAAGCACCGTGATGAACGACCACATGATGAGCAGAAATTTCAATCGGTGTATAGGCCGGCTGTGTGTAATAGGGGTCCAGCCACTCAGAACGTGGAATTACCTCAGGATAATCCGGACAGTCACCGGTTCGCATGCTTGTTTGATTCCCAGGTTCCTGTTGTTCTGCCGGTTCGGTATTAAAGTCAACATTCATGGCCTGAAATTTCAAAGAATCGAGATGAACGCCATCGGGTAAGCTTACGCGGATTTCGAGTTGACTGACAGGCCGGCCGTCAGCGGTAAAATTCAGGTCTGTCCAGTACAAATCATCACGCATTATGCGCTCCGGAGTAAAATCAGCTTCCAGTTGTTGCCAGAGTCCGTTACCTGTTTTCACATGCAGTTGAATGTCGCTGTAGTTAATATGTTGCGACGGAAGCACCCCGACACCAAAGGCAGTAAACTCAATGCCTGTTCCGCTTATGTGATATGAATCACCATCATTCTGCGGCAGGTTTGCCCAGTAGTACCGCATGGCTTCGTGTTTATAAATCCGGCTTTCGTCAAGCTGACGGACGGTGGCCGGTGAAAAAACGGATTGTGCTGAAATGGGTGCTGTCAGCATAAAAATGACCATTGCTGACAAAAGAATTTGCTTCATTTGATACATCATGTTTGCTCCGGATTATTAATTCCCTGATGTAAAAATAACAAATTTCATCAGTTCGTGAAAGTAAGATTATAATTTTTATGGACAAGAATCGGAGCCAAACTCAGAACAAGCCGCCGACAAACACGATAAGATAACTTACTGCCCATGCCAGAAGCAGAGGGAATAGTATCACAAAGGTCATCCAGGCTCTGGATTTGATTTCGCGGCGGATGGCGGCAATGGTACCAAAACAGGGGAAATACAGCAGAACGAATACCAGGAAAGCAAAATAGGTAAGCCGTGAGGTTTGATTTCGGGCCGCTTCTTCGCGCAGCCGGTCAACCAGACTGAGTTTTTCGGATTCGTTGTGTTCTTCCGACTGATACAACACTCCCATGGTACTGACTACCACCTCCTTGGCCATCACACCGGTAAGCACGCTTACAGACATCTTCCAGTCGAATCCGATGGGTTCAAACACGGGTTGTACGAATTTACCCATACGGCTGATGTAAGAGTTTTTGAGGAGTTCGGATTGCTTTTGGCTTTCGAGGCTGCGAATTTCTTTTTGAACATCCGGAAGGGAATCTTCGGGAAGAGCGCTTTCCTGCATTTGTGAAAGCTGCTCGATTCTGGGATCGTATTTCTGAATAATCTCTTTATCACGTGGAAAATAGCCCAGGGCCCATACAACTACTGATGCTGCAAAAATGATGGTTCCCATTTTTTTAATAAAATGCAGTGATTTGTACCAGGTGTGTTTAAACAGCGGCATAACGCCCGGCACTCTGTAAGGTGGCATTTCCATGATAAAGGGGCTAACGGTTTTGGCAAATACCGTTTTGTTCAGCAGGCTGGATGTCAGAAAAGCAGCCAGAATGCCAATGCCATAGATGGCAAACAAGATGACGGACTGACTGTCCGGGAAAAATGCACTGATGAACAGCACATACACAGGCAGGCGGGCTGAGCATGACATGAACGGAATTACCATCATGGTTAGGATGCGGTCCCGCTGGTTTTCAATGGTACGGGTAGCCATAATGGCCGGCACATTGCAACCAAAGCCCATAAGCAGCGGAATAAACGATTTGCCGTGCAATCCGGCTTTCTGCATCACTTTATCCATCAGAAAGGCCGTTCGTGACATATAGCCTGTATCTTCCATCAGGGAAATCATAAAAAAGAGAATCATGATGCTGGGCAAAAAGACGAGAACGCCTCCTACACCGCCAATGATACCATTGACAATAAGGTCGGAAAACATACCTTCCTGCATGCTGTTGTGCACCCAGGAGCCCAGTGATCCCATACCGGTTTCAATCCAGTTCATGGGATACTCACCCAAACGGAAAGTGACAAAAAACATAAACCACACAAAGACAAAAAACATCGGCAGACCCAGCTTTTCATGCGTCAATACCGAATCAATGCGCTGTGAAATGCTTTGTTTCCGGTTTTCACCTGACTGATATACCTTATCCAGAATGCTGCGAATAAACGTATATCGCTTTTCAACAATGCGGCGGGATACTTCAGATTCACTAAACTCACAATATTCTTTGTAGATGTCGCTTCGTATCTGTGACAGCTTCTGTTTGTTAGCCCTTACCAGTGGCATGTCTTCAACAAAAGGTTCATTTGCGAGTATGGAAAGGGCATAAAAGCGGGGAGTAAAACGGCTGCCAAGATCAATGTCTGCTGTTTTTTCGGTAAAACGCTGCACAGCGTACTCAATTTCGGAAGGATAGAGCAACTGGGCAGAACGGCCGATGAACACCGGTTCTTCGTTGTAAACTTTAGCTCTGACAAAGAGTTTTCTCACACCTTTGGCCTCTTTTCCGACGGTTGGCACAACAGGAATTCCGAGGTAATTTTCAAACTTCCGGACATCCAGGCTGGCTTTATCGTTCCGAAGCTCATCATACATGTTTAGCGCCACCATGGTTTTGATGCCGGTTTCCTTAAGCTGAGTGGTAAGGTACAGGTTTCTGTCCAGATTGCTTGCATCCAGCACGTTGATCACCAGATCGGGTGTGTGATTAATCAGAAAATCAGCCACAAACCGTTCGTCGGGTGATTGCCCGGAAAGGGAGTATGTTCCCGGCAAATCCACCACTTTAATTTTGACATCACCGATTTTGAGCCAGGCTTCTTTTGCCGCCACGGTAACACCGGAATAATTTGCCACGCGCTCTTTTCCGCCCGTAGCGTGATTAAAAATGCTGGTTTTTCCGCAGTTGGGATTGCCAACCAGTGCTATGGTAAAGGATTCCCCTTTGCCATTGGGTTTTCCGTTGGTCTGTGCATCGGAAAAGGAAAGTTCGCTGTTGTCATCCTGATTCTGCAGACTGGTTTTTTCAGTACTGACTCTGACTAGTGCAGCTTCATTCATTCGGAGGGTGATTTTAAAACCGGACAGGTCGTATTCAACCGGTTCGGTAAAGGGTGCGGATTTTATTTTCTGCACCTTTTTACCGCGGACAAATCCCATTTCCATCAAGCGTCTGGATATTTCCGAATTCCCGGTAACACCCAGCACAACTGCTTTTTGTCCTCTTTTTAGGTCTGACAACCTCATAATCAATCTTCCTTCCTTCGCGGCTGCACGTTCAACCGTGAAGGCAAAAGTACACAATACCAAATTAACATCATATCCCTAAAAATGGGGATTTGTTTTTTGAGGAGAAGATCGGAATAGGGAGATGTATGGTTGCGATTTATCTAACTCCGTAAAAGTGTAACAATCTGTTGAATTGGTGATTGAGAGAGGGAGAGGGGAAGGAACGGGACGATTGGTGATAAATGGATTTTTTAACTCAGTCAGTGATGTGAAATTGGTTTAGCGCCACTACAGATCATCAAAAAGCGCTGTACATATTGATTTTCAAGCCACAGACAAAAGCCGGCATTTCAGGGAAGGTACTTTTCGATGTCAGTACGCTTGTTATATTATACTGAGCGAAAAAGTTAAACTGATCGCGCCCAAACGCCAGAGACGGTCCGTATGTGAGTGTTTCAAAGTCCTCGTTTTGTTTCAGGCTGACTTTCTCTTTGATAAAATCATCTTTAAGCTTGTACATCCAGCCTGAACTCATGTGGTAATCGGCATAAAAACCGAGATCAAGGTATGTTCCCAGGTAATTACCCCTGCGCGGAGACATGTAAAAACGAAAAAAGATGTTTGCTTTCATACCGTTTTGCTTGCTGCGTATCTTATCCCAGTCTTTATTGGGTGCAAGGGCATCCCGTGAGGGTTCATCCAGGGCATAAAAATAATTGCTGTAAGACAATTCAGCTCCAATATCCACAAAAGACAACAGCTTATGCTTATACGCGTAACCAAAATTCAAGTGACCTGAAATTGCTGTTTTAAGGTTATTATCGGTTGTTATGGGCACGGGCAATCCATAAGAGACAAACCAGTAACCAAAATGCTGCTCGTTGGGCCCCCAGGCGGTTTCTTCATAGACATCACCGGGATTATCATCCTCAATAACCACAGTTTGCGATGCCACGGGAAGAATCAGCCCTATCATCAGTATTATGCTTAAGAAGTATTTCATATCAATACGTTTTTTCATAAGTTTTTCCCTTGTAGTGCAGCCTGAGAACTTTGCCTTTCAGCTCACTCTTCAAAATGCTGAGGGGTTTTGGTTTGTATACTCGTATTACTTTGTATTCAAGAAGCTTTCCATCTGGTTCGGCAATGTGATAAAACAAAAACCTGCTGTTGTGTTGGCTATAGGTCATAAAATCCGTTTCCGGAATCTCGACATATAGCATGCCATCATCTTCAACAAAACTGAGTGATGCATTATTTTGATCTTTGGATTCAGCGAAGAGCTTCCAGGCATTAGGAATGCCATAGCCATGGGCATAGTCGTAATACGGATAGAGACTGCCTGCGGATTCAATTTTGGCGATCAGCTCCATCACTGACAGCTCCGGAAAAGCCTGTTTCACGCAAGCAGCAAATCCGCATGTAAGCGGTGAAGCAAAAGAAGTGCCATAAGCCATGCCATAATAACCCCTCTTGTTTGCCACATGGGCTTTACCTGAAGCCACTACATTTGGTTTCAGTCTGCCGTCAGCAGTTGGTCCGTAAGAGCTAAAGTTGATATGCAGGTTATCATCAGGATCTACTCCCCCAACGGTAAGAATGCTGTCGGCATCGGCGGGTGTTCCAATCACGCGCCAGTCGCCATCACCTTCATTGCCTGCTGCATTGACAACCAGTATGCCTTTTTTGGCAGCCATATTGGCGGCTTTGCTCACAAGGCTGGTTTTGCCATTCATTTCCTGTTGAAAATACCTGTGGTAGGTATAGCCAAGTGAGGAGTTGATTATATCTGCACCATTTTTATCAGCCCATTCCATAGCCTCAAGCCAGTGTATTTCTTCTCTGTAAGGCTCAAAATTTTTCTCAGTGCGGGCAAGCAGGAATTCAGCTCCCTGAGCCAGTCCCATAATTTCACCGTCGCTTTTACCTGCAATGCAGCTCAGTACCATAGTACCGTGCTCATTTCCATGCCATACAGTTTCCTCATCTTTCACAAAATCATGAATTGCAATAATCTGCTTATTTGACCTCAGATGCTTAAAAGCGTTGTGCGTATTAACAGACGGGAAGCCGGCATCCAGCACAGCAATGCGCACGCCCTTGCCGTCCAGTGATTTTTGTTTCAGGATATCAGGATAAAACATATTCACCTGCATCTGCATCAAATCAGAATGTTCCACATAATCGGTTTCAACGGAGGCGCATGGATTTTGCTGCCACACCATGGCCGGGCTTACATTTTTAACAAATGGCAAAGATTTAACAGCTTCGACCTGATCCGGACCGGCTTTCACCCAGGCAGCATTAAACCAGTGGGTTTTTCCTGTAATTTCATTCACCAAAGAAGTAAGTTGCTGAAGGTAATGCTCAGATACCGGCTTGTCACTTTCAGCAAATTGAATTCCCTGCAAAACCCGTCTCTGAACTGCTTTTTCACTGAAATATGATTCAGCATCAAATTCTGCATGGCCTTTATCGGTAAAGAACACCCAGTAATCTGATGTTTGGGCATTCAAGCTGAGGGCAACAAGCATAGCACATACCAGTGCCAGGTATTTCACTGAATTTCGAATCACATTTTGCATTCTTTACTGGTTTTAAGCGGCATTCGCCGGATATGGTCATACAATGATACAAATTTTTCATGAATTAGTTTGTTCCCAATGCCGTATAAATTTGTTTACAGCTAAATTGCTCCTCGTTTTGGTAACACCTGACAAACGAAATAATGTTTTTCAGACATGAATCTGAAATTCGGCTCATAAAAGCCCGGGCAGCAGCATTCACACAGGGTGATTGGGATACTGACGTTGTAATGAGCAGTACGCAAAATTCGTGTTGCTTTTTTGTCCCGTTAGGGACAAAATGTCGGTAAGCCCGGACAAGGAACGCAGTCCGGGTGTATGGCAACGTACTTCAAGCTTTTGGCATGAATTTTTGCATTGCTTCGCCGCATAAAATCATGCCAAAAGCGATTCCTCTGAGCACATCCTTTTTCTTTGTTCTTTTGGATCGCCAAAAGAACCAAAAGCTCGTGCAGCAGAATATTT
>CAYQMB010000022.1:0-36172 GCA_964418565.1 uncultured Bacteroidales bacterium
ATAAGAATCATAAAATCACCGATGATACCAGAATCCGTACCGCCATTCCAACCTTGCGGAAAATCCTTGCTGAAGGAGCCAGCATTATTCTGCTTACCCATCTGGGGCGCCCCGGAGGAAAACGTGATATGGACTATTCGGTAAAGCACATCATTCCATATGTTTCCGACTTACTTGGCACCGACGTTAAATTTGCAGACAAGTGCAGAGGCAACAATACTGAGGACATCGTAAGCAAACTGCAGCCCGGAGAGGTGCTAATGCTTGAAAATTTGCGTTTCACCAATGAAGAGATCAGTGGTTCAGAAAAATTTGCAAAAGAGTTGTCAAAGCTGGGAGATGTATACATCAATAATGCTTTCGGAACGGCTCATCGCAAACACGCCTCCACCTATACCTTAGCAAAATTCTTCCCGGATGATAAAATGCTGGGATACCTGATGGAAAGCGAAATGAAAAACATTGATCGCATCCTTTACAAAGGTGACCACCCGTTTACTGCCGTCATTGGCGGATCGAAAGTATCCACCAAAATTGACATTGTCCGGGCGCTGATTAACAGAGTTGATAATCTGATTATAGGAGGCGGGCTGGCCTTTAGTTTTATCAAAGCCATGGGAGGCGAAGTTGGTGATTCGCTGGTAGAAGAAGATGCATTAAGCAAGGCCAAAGAAATTCTTGACATATCCGCACGCAGCAATGTTAAATTATACCTGCCAACCGATTGTCTTATTGGAGATGGTTTCGAAAACAATGTTAAAATCCGGCATGCTCATGCCAATCGCATACCAAAAGGCTGGCGGGGCCTTGACATTGGGGTCAAGTCGGCTGAAACATTCACCAACGTAATAGAAAACTCAAAATCCATTCTTTGGAATGGCCCCATGGGTGTATTTGAGATGCCTCATTTCAGCAATGGCACTATAAAAATAGCACTTGCAACGGCAAGAGCCACCGACCATGGTGCATTTTCGCTTGTTGGCGGTGGAGATTCAATTGCGGCCTTAAAACGCTATGGTTTATCGCATAAAATTTCGTATATTTCAACAGCAGGTGGCGCTCTGCTGGAATATATTGAAGGGAAAGAGCTGCCAAGCATTAAAGCGGTACGAACAAAAGTTTAACCCGTTTGTCAGATATGTAAACACAAAAATTATTTTCTATGTCTCTGAAGGAATTACCAAAAATACAGGATGCAGATCTGGACGGCAAAGTGGTTCTTGTCCGGGTAGACCATAACGTGGTTAAGAAGGGGGAAATTCATGATCCCTATCGCATTGATATGACAATCGGAACATTGTACCACATCAATGCCAAAGGTGGTAAAATCATCCTTATGACTCATGTTGGCAGACCAAAGGACAAGGAAAGCGGCAAGATTCAGATTGATGATAACACCAGTGTACAACCCATTGTAGATTATCTGAATAACAAACTTCATATTAACATTCAAGTACCGGAATTTGTTCCTCATGGCGACAAGGGATATCTGGGGATTGAAACATCCGTAAATCATCACATTCGTGATCTGAGAAACGGAAAAATTGATGGCATTTATCTGCCAAACACACGCTGGTTTGCCGGAGAAGAAGTTGACGGTGAAGAGGCAAACCGCTTTGCACTTCAGCTTGCCGGTCTGGCCGATGTTTTTGTCAACGATGCATTCGGATCGTGGCAACCACACGCCTCAACAGTAGGTGTTAACAAGTTTTTACCCAGCTATGCCGGTTACCTGATGCAAAAGGAAATCACCAATCTGGATCGTATATACAAAGCTGAGAAACCATTTGTTGCCGTTGTTGCCGGCAGTAAAATGGACACTAAAATTGATTCGCTTTATGCATTGCTTGAAATAGCCGACAAATTGGTACTGGGCGGGGTGATTTACAACGCCTATCTGTGTGCAAAATACGGTGTCAGCATAAAAGGTGTAAATGAGGAAAACCTCCGGCTGGCAAAAGAGTTTGTAGAGTATTCAAAAAAACACAAAAACAAAATTCTGGAGCTCGACCACATTGTGGAATCCGACACCCTCGATGGTAAAATTGAAGGTAAACACCGGATTCATAACGTTAAGGAATTAAAAGAAGGTCAGGAATTGAATTACGTACTGGATGTTGCACCTGAATCTTTTGAAGTGGATGAGGTGAAAGATGTCTTTCTTGGTGCATCAACCATATTTATTAACGCCGTTATGGGTTTCACGCCTCACTTTAACGATGGCACCATGGCCCTTGACCAACTGACAGATTCAAACCCACAGGCAGTAAAACTTTATGGTGGTGGCGATACCATGCAGGAACTGAAACGCCTTTTGCCGGGCCTCTATATTGTAGCACTGGATAATCCCCGGTATTACATTTTCACCGGAGGTGGCGCTGTGCTAAAAGCCATTCAGGAGGGAACATACACAGGTCTGGCACCTGTAAAAGCCCTGCTTGAAAAGGAAAATGAATAACTCAGAACTTAGCCGTAAACTGATAGGATATTGAACGCGGTGCCAGCATATTGCCGGGACGCTGGACAAACTCTCTGTTGAACAAATTACGGATAACAAAACTGCTTTTGATGTTTTTGTTCATTTGCCAGCCAAAATGGGCATCAAAGGTAAGCAATGGCCGGTATTTATGATAGGCATAATAATCGGTATACCCGGGCAGCACTGCGTTGTTAAAGCTCTGAAAATCCGGATCAGAGGAGACAAAGATGTCATCAACAGCAAGCATAGGACTATGATATATCATTGATATTCCTCCTGAGACAGCTTTATATTCAAGTATCAGATTTCCTTTTACAGAATGCTTAAATCTGTATTTCAGGTAATCCGTATCACGGCTTTTGGCAGCATAAATCTCTTCTTTTTGTTCTTCACTGTCATAAAGGTTCACAGGATGCAAATAGGTATATCCGGCAAACAGGGTGGCTTTCAGATCCCCGATAATTTCACCCGAAGCAGAGACAGTAAAATCCATTCCGGCAATGGTAACATCCCCTACATTCTGAGACTGAAAGCCCACTGTTTCGCTTGTATGTGGTAAGGAATCAGCCAGGGGCAGGTAAGTTTCCGGATCAAAATACCCAAAGGCAAATTCCATCATGTTGTTGTAACGTGAATAGAATCCGGAAACATCAGCAAAACCGGTCCAGTCTTTTCCGATGCGAAAGCCCTGCCGACCGCCAATTTCAGCATTCCAGCCGGTTTCGCTTTCCAGGTGCGGGTTGGGAAACACATTTAACATTCCGGCAAAAGCTGTAGCGGTATATTTTTCAGCCACACTGGGGAAGCGGTATCCCTGTCCAAAACTGGCTCTGATGTTCGTATATTCAGCCACACGGTAATTCACGCCTGCTCGTACAACAGGTTTAACCGGAATTTCGAGGGTTTTATCTCCCAACTCAATATTTACCATTGACTCTGTTTGAGTGGTATCAACCCGATAGTATTCTGCACGAACACCAAACGAGGTTTTAAGCCGGCCAAAATCATTATTAACCTGAACGTATCCGGCAGTATTGTTACTAAAATGGTTTCCATACAGGTTTGATGCCACCTCTGAATAGGAGTTCACACCACCGGCAGCCAGTTTTGTATGATCACCAAGGTCTGTCTGGTACCGGTATTCTGCATAGTAAATCTCACTTTCATTGTTTTTTGATGTATCAACCGGGATGCGATTCTGCACCCTGTAGTAGCGTGTGCGGATGCTGTACCGGGAGCCATTGTCCTTGTAATAATAAATAAAAGGGTCAATATTAAAACGTATTCCTTCGTTGGGATTGGTGGCACCGTCCATAGTCTGATATGGATAAATCACAACCGAATCCCCGCCATTGACATCTTCAAGGGTTTCAGACTCCCATAACAGAAAATCTATTTTCTTACCACCCATAAAGTTGGCGTTAACCCCATAGGCAAGGCCGTCAATTTTTTTGCTTCTGAAACGCATGTTTGTATTAAAGCGGGTTCGTTTATTGTAGTTATTGGTTCGGTATCCTTCATCGGCATAATGCTTCCCTGCCAGCACAAAATCAAAATTTCCAAACTGTTGCTGATGAGCAAAACTCAGGCCACCAAACATCGGACGTGTCACCCAGTAAAACATTTCCTCACGCATTGGTACAGTAACAGGTGATTGTCCTTCCTGATAAAAATTGTCATTGGTGTACAGGCGGGTATCCCATGTTTTTCCATTGAGTTGTTTGATGGGATTTTTGGGCTGATTGTAAAAGCCAACGTTGTAAATTATTTTTGTTTCAGATTTCTCTGTCGGATAAGCAGTCCGCAGATTGATAACACCATTCATTGCAGAGGAACCATACAGTACAGAAGAGGCCCCCTTTAATACCTCAACCTGCGAAACATTTTCCACGGGGAGGTAATCCCACTTAACATTTCCTGCATCGGCAGCAATGATAGGCAAATCATTGACAAGCACCAACACACGGCTACCTGCACCGTATGACCAGCCGCTTCCGCCTCTTATGCTTGGTTGCTGATCGTTTACATCAACCCCCGGAATTTTATTGATGGCATCCTCCATATCGTTGGTGTTGGTATTCTCAATCATTTTAGGCTTTATCACCTCCATTGAAACCGTTACTTCCGACTGTTTCTGCTCATATTTTGAGGCACTGACAACAACTTCTTCCACAATTTCAGCCCTTTGCTGAAGTTGAATATTCTGCCGGGTAGTATCGGCTTTATGTATTTCCAGCGTTTTATCCACACCTTTATATCCAAGGTATGTGAATTTAACGTCATATGTTCCGGGTTCAAGTTTAAAGGTATAACGTCCATCAAAATCAGTAATGCCACCGGTTGAAAAGTCACTGCTTTCCTTCTCAACCATAACATTGACACCATAGACAGCCTCTTCGTTATTGTCAGTGACAACACCAGTAAGGACGCCGGTTTGGGCAAAAGACAGGCCGGCATAAAACAATGCCAATACGCTCAGTAAGCTAAGTTTTTTCATAACACAAGGCTTGGTTTCATAACAAATGTAAGAATTATTTTATTTTGAAGAAACAGCTATTCAGACACTAAGGCATAAACTAAAAAAAAGACCGGAGCGTATCCGGCCTTTTGCTTATTATTTGGTTTGGTTTTTAACGCATGAGGGTAACTGTCCCCGTACGTTCATAGGTATTCCCATAAAAATCTTCAAATTCAAGGAACCAGGTATAAACCCCTTCCGGACATTCCTTATCATTAAATCTACCGTTCCAGCCTTCTTCATAATCATCCGTTACAAACAGATTCTCACCCCATCTGTTATAGATTTCCATATGGAATGATTCAAGGTCAATTCCGGTAACAACAATGTTAAATGCCTCGTTGACATCATCGTAGTTAGGCGAAAAGCCGGTTGGTGCATATACCATCAGTTCACCGGAAACTGTTAAATCAAGTCGCGCTGTATCAACACATCCGTAAAGGCTTTCGGTAGCCAGAACCACTTCATAATTTCCTGGCTGACTGTAGGAGTGCTGTGTATTAATCTGATCAGACACTGCACCATCATCAAAGTCCCAGTTATAAAAATACCCGCCATCGGTGTAATTGGTAAATTCAACCAGGGGATTGCTCAGGAGGATATTGGTTTGAGATGCTTCAAATTCAGCATCCGGTTTTGGATGCACAGTTATGGCAATGCTGCTGTCACGGCGGCAACCTTCAACAGAAGTGACCAACAGGTTTACATGGTAAGTAGTTGCATTGTAAAAGGTATGCGTTGGTTGCTTATCAAACGAAAGGTTTTCCACATCACCGTCATCAAAATTCCATCGATACTGTTGCCCCATATCCGGGCTGCCCTCGTTGAAATGCACTGTCAAAGGCTGACAGCCTTCTGTGACATCTGCATTGATGGCAACGGGTGGCAACTCATGCACATGAATGGGATACTCAACATACACGCTGTCGTAATGACATACATCCCATGCAGTAAAGGCAAACACACTGTCGGTATGTGGTGTAACAACAATTTCAGGTCCCTGGATTTGAGTACCGTTCATATAAATTTCATATGGCCAGTCGCCCCCACCTTTGACATCCATGGAGAATATCACTTCATCACCAGGGCATACCGTATCGCGGTTAGCCGTAACATCAAATTCGAGCGAGTCCCTGACGGTCACAAGGAAGTCGGAAGTATCGCTAATGCAACCGGTAGAATCGACAACCACAGCGCTGTATTGCGTTGTTTCCTGCGGATAGACATCAATGGTTTCACCCGTGAGCCCGTGATGAATCCAATATACAGTATAAGGAGGCACACCGCCGGTAATCATATTAAAACCGATGGTTGCAATTTGTCCGTAACAAATGGTTGTATCGCTGAGTGCAACGGTTGAAATGGGTTCAGGCTGATTAACGGTATCCGATGTTACATAATGGCAATAATGATCATCGGTAACGGTTACTGTGTAGATACCTGCAGGCACGCCGGTTTGGTCTTCCTGCCAGGAACCATTAGACCAGGTAAACTGGTAAGGTGGTGTTCCTCCGGCAGCAGTAATATCCAGTGAGCCATCAGAATAACCACCACAGGAAGCATCGCTAGCATCAATTGTTGCTGAAAGGGGTGCATCCGGTTCGATGACATCCACAGTATCATAAGCTGCGCATCCATGATCATCCGTAATGGTTACAGCATAGGTATCAGGTGGCAGTGAATCAATGCTCTGTCCGATTTGTCCGTTTGACCAATGGTAATAGTAAGGTTCGGTACCACCATAGACATTGACTTCAGCCCAACCGTTATCTTCGCCATAGCACCGCACATCTTCATGTTCAATTTCTGCGGTAAGCGGCAGGTCCGGTTCATTAATCTGAACATAGGCATAAGTTTGGCAGTCATTCTGGTCTGTAACGGTAACAATGTAAATGCCTGCTTCAATGTCATCCAGATCCTGTGTGGTATCACCATTGTTCCACTGATACGAGTAAGCTGGCGTTCCGCCGGTTACCGTAAGGTCAATGGCACCATCACCGAAACCGTGACAGGTAACATCTTCAGACTCAATATTGGCAACCACGGGATCGGGTTCAATGACCACCATGGTGTGTGAAATTGTACATCCGTTAGCATCGGTAATTGTCAGGGAATAATCACCGGCCGGTATGCTCATAAGATCTTCGGTCAGCATATCATTAGACCATTCGTAATAATACGGTGGTGTACCACCTGCAGCGGTAACATCCAGCGCACCATCATAGCCACCATGACAGGACACATTGGTGTACTCATACGTCATTGTGAGCGGCTCATCCGGTTCATCGATAAAGACAGAGTCTTCGTGGGTACATCCCACTGAGTCGGTAACGGTTAGGTAATGCCATCCGGCATATACACCTTCAACATTTTGCTGATCAACACCAGGTGGATCCCAATAATAGGTATGCGGAGGTGCCCCCCCACCCGATTCAGCGTAAAGATTACCAGTGGCATCGCCGTGACAAAGCACATCATCGCCATCGGTTTCAGACCAGATTGGCGGGAAGAGGTGCGATACAGTAAGCTCTGATGTTACTTCACAACCATATACATCTGAAACGGTAACATAATAATAACCTGCCGGAACGTAAATGCTGTCAACCGGATCTATATGGGTGTTAACATCTCCTGTTGAATATTCAAAGGTATACGGTCCGGTTGAATTCAGCGCTGTCACGGTAATCACACCTGATGTATCGCCGTAACAAAGAATATCGTTTCCTTCAATTTCCAGATCAAGTTCAGGCAGCGGGATGATATTCACCTGATCCTGAATGGTATCATCATCTTCGTAAAACCCTTCCATGTCCCACGTTTCGTCAAACCAGTTTATGGGGATATACCCCAGGGGTACCGATCCTTCAAGCAAGGGTCCGATTTCAAACGGTCCTATGGAAATATCCTTGGTCCCGTTTTTACCTTCACTCAGGCTGACATATTCATCTTTTGCCAGATAATCAGAAAGATCAACTTCCGGCACGTTGTAAGAGGGCGCAGTTGCTTCCACGTATTTGGTTTCGCCTGTTTCGGGATCTTCGTATGTAACCGGGAGATAAAAAGCTGGAATTTCGTTGGATTTAAAAGGTGTTTCCAGAACAATTTCGATGGAAGCCCATACTACAGAATACAGGAAATCAAAAGCCAGGGAATCCCATGTATGGTTTGTAAAGGATGGTGTAATATCGTATTGCACGTCAATATCCATGGAATCCCAGTTATGACATGGGTAGGTCACGTTCAGGTCATTATTCACTTCAAAGGTAATATCGGCAGCATTACCTGCATCGACAACATTATCGCCATCTGATGGGTCTGTTACCGTATACGGCATTTCAATCGGGAAACCCAGGGTAGTCCAGATGGTTGGGCAGAAATCAAATTCCTGTGTCATCCAGCTATTCATATCGAAGGAAATTTGCAGCAGGTAATAATCGATAATAGCAGATACAGGTCCCACATCATAGCTTATGGTACCACCATCGATAATATCAATGATATTTGATATGGCAGGGCCTGCCGGCGGGGGAATAACATTGGCAAGAGCGCTCAAGAACTCCAGTATGTTCAGGTTAAAATGTATCCAGTTATCCTGGCCATAGGCATGCAGGCATTGGGTACCCGGATCCAGCCAGTCATCAGTTTCCACGTAAGGCAGGTCAATTTCGCCTGTAAGACCGATACCGAACCAGTCCGGAATAATAATGGGTAATATATCGTCATTACAGAATGCAGGCAGGCCGGTTACCGGGTCCAAACATGGATAAACCACTTCGCCGGTTTCGCCGTTCAGGTAGAATATTGCAATGGAATCATGCGGTAGCGGTTCTCCGGGAACAGGCTCGGAGGGGATATTAATGGTAGGCATCAGGGGAATGGTGGTTGTGCCAAAAAGTTCAACAACAAGATCCATATGCATGCCGAAGCCAAATTCCAGGTCAAGCGCAATGACCCCGGCTTCCGGAAAATGGGTATCAAGATAATACCCGTCCTGCACCTCATACCAGGAATTGATGGTAACAGTTTCGCCATGATCAAAGCTGTAATCATCCGGAAAATCGAGTGTTATTTCTACGGGATAATTGATGTCAATCCACCCCAGAGTAAAGCCATGAATGCTGAATGTAGATCTGATCACGCCCCAGAATCCGTAATCAAGACCGATGCCAAATGTTTCGCCAAATATCTCTGTATAAGCACCGACATTATCAGACTCATTCCATTCAATATCAATAATATCGTAATCAAAATCAAGGCTAAAGGAATCACCGGGACCCCACATATCCTGATCTTCGGTCTGATAGTTAATGTTATGTATCAGGACATTATCGGGGCTTTGGGAAAAACCCGCAAATGGTATCAACAATAAGAGGCTGACAATCCAGGGTATGGTTTTTAGTTTTTTCATGGCTGGGGTTTATTAATGATTCCGGCAGACAATAAGCTGCTCATTATTGGTTTCAATACGGTTTTTTTCATGCTTGCGGGATAATTGGCATTTAACCAGATGGTATAATTGTAATCTCCGGCAAAGAGCATTTTTCGTTCGAATTTCACACCTTTGGCTTCAAAACTAACGGTATACATCACGCCGCTAAGTCCGGAAAACAATTCCACCTCTTCCCTGTCAACAAATGTCACGCCCTGACTTTCCAGGTGTTCTTTTGTCATCACTTTATCAATAACCGGCCAGCTTGTACCTTTCACGTCTTTCACCTGTATGCTTGCTGTTGTACCGGGGTGAATGTATCCGGGAATGTCTTTGGCATAAATAAAATGCTCTGGTGGAATCAATGCTATGCGTGTATTAACAATACTGTCGAGCAAGGAGGGATCATAGGATTTCTCCGTGATATCATTCATATAATAATTGCTGATATCAGGCATAGTATCCGCATTTTCATTGCTCTGGGCAAATGAAAAAACAGGCAGTACTAGCATTGCGATGCTGACCAAAACGTTTTTCATAAACTTACTTTATCCCCAAATGACTAAACTACAAAAAATTATTTTTTTTTGCAAGCTTTAAGTATTTGACGAAAAAATCCGTAAATGGTTGTCGCAAACTATAAAAAAGAAAGGGTGGTTATGCTTCCTTCTTTTTAGCCTTATCTGAATCCGGAAAAGCGCGTTTATAAAAAATGATAAGGATAAAGACACCTGTTGTAATGGAAGCATCTGCAATATTAAAGACAGGTTTAAAGAAGGTAAACGGGTTGCCACCGATGCGTGGCACCCAATCGGGATAAGTTCCGTTGATAATCGGAAAATAAAACATATCCACTACCCGGCCGTGCAGAAATCCGGCATATCCACCATCGGGTGGAAACATCTGTGCCACCTGATGATAGCTTTCATTAAAGATCAACCCGTAAAAGGCAGAATCGATAAGGTTTCCCAAAGCCCCGGCAACAATCAGAGACAAGGGCACAATAAAATAATAATTTGCTTTTTTTGTGATGCTGCGGAAAAGGTACCATGTCATAAAAGCGATGGCAACAAGCCGGAACAAACTAAGAGCGAGTTTGCCATAATCTCCGCCAAACTCCATCCCAAAGGCCATGCCGGGATTTTCGGTAAAATGAATAATGAACCAATCTGCAATGCGGTATTCTTCACCCATCATCATATTGGTTTTAATCCATATTTTAAGTATCTGATCCACCACAATAATCAGAAAAATAATCCCCAGCGCAATAAATGCTTTTTTCCTGTATTTTTTTTCCATAAAAAAAAGTGCTTGTTTCCATTTCAGTTTGTTCTGAAAATGAAAACAAGCATCTGTCATGAGTGTTGTTATTTACGGTTGTTTTTTGCCTCAATGCTAAGTGTAGCATGAGGGACAGCCTTCAGGCGGTCTTTTGCGATGAGCTTTCCGGTTTCCCGGCACACGCCATACGTCCCATTTTCGATACGCACAAGCGCTGCATTCAGGTGCTGTATAAACTTTGCCTGTCGCTGAGCAAGCCTGCCGGCCTCCTCTTTTGACAATACAGTAGCCCCTTCTTCCAGTACTTTAAATGTGGGGGATGTATCGGCTATATCGTTGCTGTCGTTATGATTCAGCGCTGATTTGTACAATTCATAATCCCGCTTGGCTTTTTCCAGCTTTTTCAGGATGATTTCCTTAAATTCCTGTAGCTCTTCGGCGTTGTATCTCCTTTTTTCTTTTTTCTCTTCTGCCATAGTTTTTGGGTTTAATTATTCTTTATTTCTGCCTTCCGGATACAAAATTGTGCTGACAAATTATCAATGTTTACGTCAACAACGAAATTTTGTTCCAATTTAGCTAATTTTTTTATTGATAAGGCAAGAGTTTGTTCACAAATGTATTTTTCATATGCTTCTACAGCCGATTTTAACTCCTCATCTGCACTGAACTCTATATGAATTTTGTCTGTAACATCAAAGCCGCTGTCTTTCCTAAGGTTTTGAATGCGATTGACAACTTCCCTTGCAAGGCCTTCCCTGCGCAACTCCGGGGATATTTTTATATCCAGTGCCACAGTAAGGCTGCCCTGATTTGTCACCAGCCAACCAGGAATATCTTCGGAAAGGATTTCCACATCATCAAGCCCGATGGTAATGGTTTCATCATCCAGGGATAATTCAAATGCACCGGATTTTTCAAGCGTAGCAATATCGTCCTGTGTCATTTTCATTACCTGGGGGGCAATTTGCTTCATTTTTTTGCCGTATTTCGGTCCCAGGCTTTTAAAATCGGGTTTTATTTTTTTCACGAGAATGTCAGAGGCATCATCGAGGTATTCAATATTTTTAATGTTGGTTTCTGTTTTGATGATGCTCTCCACTTTTTCAAGCTGTTCCTGCATCCGCTTATTAAGCACAGGGATCATAACCTTCTGAAGCGGCTGTCTCACTTTAATGTTCACTTTTCTGCGCAGGGCCAGAATCATGCTGGATATACTTTGAGCCATGAGCATACGTTCCTCAAGATCGGCATCAATACAATCCTCCTTATACACGGGATAATCCTCCAGGTGAACTGAAGATTTAGCATTTCCGTATGTCAAATCATTGTATAATTTATCAGGATAAAATGGTGCAATCGGGCTCATCAGCTTAGCCACAATCAACAAGCACTCATGCAGTGTCTGGTAAGCGGATAATTTATCCGTATCCATTTCGCCGCCCCAGTACCGTTTTCGGCCAAGGCGAACATACCAGTTACTCAGATGATCGATAACAAAAGCCTGAATAAGACGCCCTGCTCTTGTTGGCTCATAATCTTCCAGTGCCGCATCCACATCACGGATAAGGCTGTTAAGCTGAGATATGATCCACTGATCCAGTACAGGACGCTCAGAAACCGGGAGGGTTTTATCCATGCCGGTAAATCCGTCAATGTTGGCGTACATTGCAAAGAAATTGTATGTATTGTACAGGGTACTGAAGAATTTTCGCTGAATTTCCTCAATTCCTTTGGGATCAAACTTAAGGTTATCCCATGGCTGAGCATTGGTGGTCATGTACCAGCGCAAAGCATCAGAGCCATGTTTATCCATGGTTTCAAACGGGTCAACAGCATTTCCAAGACGCTTTGACATTTTGTTACCATGCTTGTCCAGCACCAAGCCGTTGGAAATGATGTTTTTAAACGCCACATCATCGCTGATCATACTGGCAATGGCATGCAGGGTAAAGAACCAACCCCGTGTCTGATCCACGCCCTCAGCAATAAAATCTGCAGGGATGCGCTTTTCAATATCGTCGGCATTTTCAAACGGATAGTGCCATTGCGCATAGGGCATGGCTCCTGAATCGAACCAGACATCAATCAGGTCAGGTTCACGATGCATGGATTCACCAGTATCGCTCACCAGGATGATATCATCCACATGGGGACGGTGCAGGTCAATTTTTTCGTAATTTTCTTTGGTATTCACACCGGGCTGAAAGCCTTCAAAAGGGTTTTCTTTCATAACGCCGGCATCCATGGATTTCTGTATTTCCTCCATCAATTCGGCTACCGATCCGATGCATTTCACCTGGCTTCCGTCCTCATTTTTCCAAATGGGCAACGGTGTACCCCAATAGCGTGAACGGCTGAGGTTCCAGTCAACCAGATTTTCCAGCCATTTACCAAAACGCCCTTCTCCTGTGCTTTTGGGTTTCCAGTTTATGGTGTTATTCAGCTCAATCATCCTGTCTTTGACAGCTGTGGTTTTGATAAACCAGGAATCAAGCGGGTAATACAAGACCGGCTTGTCTGTACGCCAGCAGTGCGGATAATTGTGAACATATTTTTCCACCTGAAATGCGTTGCCCTCTTTTTTCAGCATAACGGCAATATCCACATCCAGTCCCGGATCCGAATCTTTCAGGTTTTCATCGTACTCATTCTTTACAAAGCGGCTTTCAAAATCCCTGTAAGTATTTGTGTTTACATATTTTTCAACAAACTCCGGGTCAATATCATCAAGCGGCATCATGCGGCCTTTTTTGTCCACCATGGGTACACGCTGGCCGTTTTTATCAATCAGGATAAGCGGAGGGATGCCGGCTACCTTAGCTACCCGGTCATCATCTGCACCAAAGGTAGGAGCAATATGCACCAGGCCTGTACCGTCTTCGGTGGTAACGTAATCCCCTTTAATCACACGAAAAGCAGGCTTCACGGGTTTTACCCAGTCAATTAACTGTTCGTAAGACATTCCGGCCAAATCTGCTCCGGTAAATTCATCAACCAACTGCCAGGGTAATTTTTTGCTGCCGGGTTTAAAATCATCAAAATCTGCACCCTTCAGCTCTTCATTGAAATAAGCAGGGAGTCTGTCTTTTGCCAGAATAACATGCACCGGATTACCAAGGTATGGATTAAGCGTTTTGACAAGCACGTATTCAATTTTCGGGCCAACTGCCAGTGCTGTATTGGATGGAAGCGTCCACGGTGTGGTTGTCCATGCCAGAAAATAAGCATCGGTATCGCATTTATCCAAAATAACATTGTTTTCTTCCCTTTCAGGGATACGAAACATGCCAACAGCAGTTGTATCTTTCACATCGCGGTAGCAGCCGGGCTGATTGAGTTCATGGGTACTGAGACCGGTGCCTGCAGCGGGTGAATATGGTTGTATGGTATAGCCTTTATACAATAGCCCGTTATCAAAAATCTGCTTAAGCAGGTTCCACAGGGTTTCAATATACCGATTGTCGTAGGTAACGTACGGGTCGTCCATATTCACCCAGTACCCCATTTTGCGGGTAAGATCTTCCCACATGTCGGTATATTTCATTACCTCTTTGCGACAGGTATTGTTGTATTCTTCTACACTGATGGATTTTCCAATATCCTCTTTTGTGATGCCAAGGGTTTTCTCAACAGATAACTCTACCGGCAGACCATGCGTATCCCATCCTGCCTTGCGCTTTACCTGAAAACCTTTCTGCGTTTTATAGCGGCAAATCGTATCTTTAATGGTGCGGGCCATAACGTGATGAATCCCCGGTTTTCCGTTAGCGGATGGTGGCCCTTCATGAAAAACAAAGGGTGGTTTTCCTTCGCGTCGTTCAATGGAAGCTTCAAATGTTTTTTCTCTCTCCCACTTTTCTTTTACTTCTCGATTTACTTCGGGTAAATCAAGCGTTTTATATTCCGGAAATTTTGCTTGCATTATGCACTAATTTTTATCTGAATTTTAGCAATTTGCAAATATACTTTGTGAAAGGGAAGTTTCCAAATGCAGAACATTCTCTATGGGATGAAAAGCTTTACATTGGGAAATACGCAATGTATATGGGATAAATGACAGCATTATACCAGCCTTTACCAGCGTAAAAAACCTGAAATCTCATTTGCAGAATGAATTTTTCATTTTTTTTTGTAACTTTTCAGCAGCAAAAGACGTCACACCTGTGAACTATGACGACAAAGGAGTACAATAAAAGCGTGGAGGAGCTTTCTGACAACGTATACAGATTCATCCTGAGCAATATCCGGGATGAAGAACTGGCCCGCGATATTGTACAGGATGCTTACGAGCGCCTTTGGATGAATTGTAAAAAAGTGGATGCAAAGAAAGTTCGTTCCTATTTGTTTACCACAGCACATAACCGAATGATCGATATGATACGCAAGGCCAAACACGAACAAAAGGCAGATGTAACTCCGGAAGTCGCATCACCTTATCATGATGACCAGTACAGCGATTTAAGCGAAGTACTTGAGTCGGCTTTGTCAGAACTAAACGAGACACAACGCTCGGTTTTACTGCTCAGAGACTATGAAGGTTATGCATATAAGGAGATTGCTGAGATTACCGAACTCAGCGAATCACAGGTGAAAGTATACATCTACCGTGCACGCCTGGCAATGAAGGAGAAAATCGGTAGCATTGAAGCAATTGTGTAAACATTATGAGTAAAATAAATAAACATAACTACGAAGCATATCTGCTGGATTTCATGGAAGGCACACTTAGCAAGGAAGATGCTAAAGCCCTCGAAAAATTCCTAAAGGAAAACCCGCAGATTGATGCTGATATTTTTGATTCTTCAGGCCTGAGCATAAAACCCGATGAACAGGTAAACTTTAACAATAAGCTTCAGCTTCAGCGCGATGAATCCCTGCCGGAGTTCAGCAAACGCGATAGTCTGTTAATCGGATTGCTTGAAGACAACCTTAACACAACAGACAGAGAAAAAGCTAAAAAATTGTTAGCGGAAAACGAATCTGCACTGAGAGATTATACCCTTTATAAAAAGACAAAACTGGAAGCTGATTATTCTGTTACCTATAAGGGAAAATCTTCACTGAAAAAGAAAGCCCCGGTTCTTAGTCTGAGACAGGTTAGCTATGCTTCTGTAGCTGCGGTTTTAGTTGGATTACTGGCTTTTGCCCTTATCCGGCTTAACACGCCGGGCAACACGCTGTATCAGCCCGGACAAATTGCAAAAACCAGTGATGTGATTCATTTTGATGCCGAAAAGACCAATAAGCCGGAAACAAATTTACAAACAGCCATACAACAATCCGAAAAGCCTGAACACCTTGCCTCAAACACTAACCGTCATAACAGTGGGGAGAAAGAAAGCAGGCATACGGAAAACACCATAACAGAGAAAACACAGGTAAATACTATTCCGCGTATGGGTGTAAAAGAACTACCTTACGATGAACAGCGCATGTCCGATGTTGTCATGAACTACAGAGAAATCAGCGAACCGGTTTCTCCGCTGAACATAAACAATATTACCTATGTTAAGGTAAGTCAGGACAAAAAAGGCATACAGCTTCCCAACCGGAAGGAAATTGATGAGACACTGGAAAAATACAATCCCATCAAAAACCTGAGAGAAGCAAAAAACGAATTGCTTGCAACAAACGCCAAATCATTATTTAACAGGGAATAAAAACCGAGCAGGGTATTTCAATCCTACCATTATCCCTCTCACAGAACCGTGCGTACGGGTAGCGAACACGGCTCATATCAAACCTTATGCATTACAAAATTATAGTAGTGATGTAGCCAGTTGGGCGTCACATTTTCCATGATTAACAGGCTAATGTCATTGAGATAACTTGCGGCTATTGCCCTGCATCTGACTGTTTCGCTCCCGGCTTTGTATTGCCTTCCTTCCGGTTAGGCGGCGCATTTTCTTTCAAACTGCCGGATGTGTTTGCATGCGAGGCAAACAAAAAGCCACTGCCGGGGAAGCAATGGCTTTAGTTTTGGGTTAAATATAAGTCAGAAGCTTCTGACGATTACTTTGATTTAATACATGCATGGCCTGTGGGTTCCTCTCCTTCCTTGCTTGTGATGTGCATCACCCATACCACCTTTCATTCCGCCATGTCCGGCACCCATTCTGCCATCTCTGCGTCCCATATGGCGCTGCATAGCAGCTTCCTGCTCATCAGTAAGCACATCTTTCATAGCGATATGCATGGCAGTTCGCTTTTTCTGCAGCTGAGTTTGCAGGTCACTCATTTCATCAATTTTTGCATTGATGGCTTTTTCATCCGGATCATCCGCCAGCATCAATTTACGTTTTTCAGCCCGTTTGATGGCCAGGTCAGCTTTTAAGGCTTGCCTTTCATCAAAAAACTGATTGTGAAGAGCATCAAGCTGATTCTCCTGCTCATCACTAAGGTCAGAAATACAACTATACATCATATTTCCGGGGCGTTCGCCATCTGAGTTCATTCTGCGGTTTTGAGCATTTGCCTGAAAGGCTGTTGCCAAAAATCCTGCTAAAAATAATCCGATAATAATTCCTTTTGCTTTCATAATTTTTCCTTATTTTGTTGTTCTGTATCTTTGATGCATTTCAGTTCAAAAGGTTTAATTTATGAAGTTATGGACATTCCTATAGTTATATTACTGCTTGGCATTCTGGTCTTTGCATCATTTTATTTCAATCGGTTTTTTATCAGGTTCCGGATTCCAAGTGCTTTATTTTTCATCCTTGTAGGCATTGTACTCGGGCTGTTTGTGAATGAAAAACGGTATTTTGGAGATTTGGGCGGCGCCTTTGCAGCCATTACGCTTAATATTATTGTTTATATGGTTGGTAAGCGCTTTAATTTTAAAAATCTCAAGCGCGTTCCCGGAAATTCACTTATGTTTTCGCTGTTCAATGTGATAGTAGGCCTTGTGCTTGTCACCTTTGCTGCACGCTTTATTGCACATATGGAATGGGTTTCATCCATTTTTCTGGGTTTTGTGATAAGCGGCACCTCCTCTGTGCTAATTGTCCCCATTGTGCATGCTTTAAAGCTGAGGGAAAAGAGCCGTAAAATCTTAATTTATGAATCCTTATTAACGGATATCATCTGCCTGATTGGAGGATTGATATTTCTCGATTTTATCTGGCACACACAACTGGGCAATGTTCCGCTATCGGGTTTTGTTGCAAAATCGGTTCTGCTTGGCATTGCCAGCGGCCTTATAGCCGGAGCGCTATGGATGTTTGTACTGAGAACACTCAAAGATGTTAACAACACTATGTTTGCCAGCCTGGCCTTTATACTCATATTATACGGAGCCAGCGAACTTATCGGATTTAATGGTGGTTTTTCGGTGCTTACCTTTGGCATTATGTCAGGAAACATCAATCACAAACCGTTTAAAAACTGGTTTACTGAAAAGATGACAGAAAAAGCCAGAAACTACACTCTGAATGAGCAAGGTTTTTTCGAGGAACTGCTCATGCTTATACAAGCCTATTTCTTTGTTTACATGGGTATGAAACTAGAATATTACAGCACCTGGGTGTTTTTGGTGGCTCTGATTCTGGTTGTGATATTTGCCCTGATGCGATGGGTAAGCATACAGGCATTTTCGGCCAAAAACCTGGATTATAAAGAGAAAATCATTATGTCTGTGTTATCGCCCAAGGGCATTATTCCAGCGGTACTGGTCACACTTGCTTTTGAGATGGGCGTTATTGACGGTCTGGAAATCATGCAATACGGATATGCGATCATCATTGTCAGCCTTCTTGTTGGCTCTATCCTTGTTACCATTGCCCGAAAAGATCCGAGCTATTTTAGCCGTGTCAGCGGACGCATGTTAAACCCCGGAAAACATAATCAGGATGATCTGCAAAATACCTCTGAAAGCAATTGATATACCAGGTGGCGGAATGCATCTGGCGTGTGGATTTTCGACCCCGGAATTCTCCGGGCATGTCATCATTGACACAGGAGCATCGGTTTCAGTATTTGATGAATCCATGTTAAAAGCCCGGATAAAAGACCAACAGGAGCCGGACATTTCAGAAAGCATATCATCAGGCATCAATGCCATGATAGAGGGACAAACCACAGGAAAATTATCCGGCGTTTTACTGGAATGCCTGCCACTGAAAGATCAACCTGCAGGGTTTATGGATATGACACACCTTCGCGACCTTTACCGGGAATATTTCAATATAAATGTTTGTGGGTTAATTGGCAGCGACCTTTTAAACAACTATCACGCTGAAATCCATTACAAAAGCCGCCTGCTGGTGCTTTACAAGTGGTAATGTTCTGTTTTTTCAGCAATATATTTAATCCTTATCTGCACAGCTTGTGGATTTAAGGAATTATCAATATATTTGCCAGCCAATTCAAATTAGGTAAATTAAAATTTTTAGCAATGCGGAATAAAGGAGCAGTATTAACGATTATCATTCTCCTGACATTAATTGTCGCTTATTACCTGTCATTTTCTTTGAAAACATATCAGGTAGAAAAGGATGCAAAGGAATTTGCTGTTGAAAAAGCCGACAAAAAGTTAGGCGAATCGGCAAGTGAGGACTTGCGGGAGGAACTTACAGATTCAGTAAAATCTGCTTATCTGGATTCCATGTCCGGTGAGGTTGTGTACACCTTGTTTACCGACCACACGTATATGGAATGTAAGGCCAAAGAAATCAATCTTGGTCTTGACCTGAAAGGCGGCATGAATGTCACCCTGCAGATTGAAGCGCGGGATATCATCAAGGCACTTGCCAATGATAACGACAACCCCACCCTGCAGAAAGCCTTACAAAAAGCCGATAAACTACAGGAAGAAGGCAATGAAAATTATGTTGTACTTTTCCGCGAAGCGTTTGAAAATGTAGCTCCCGGTGAAAGCATGGCTCCCTTATTCATCACCCCTCAGAATAAGGAAAGGATTTCCATTTCTTCTACCAATGAAGAGGTAACAGATTACCTGGAGAAGGAACTGCAGACATCTTTTGACAATGCGTTTGAAATTCTTCGTAAACGTATTGACCATTTTGGTGTTGTACAGCCCAATATTCAGCGCGATGTGGCGGTAAACGGCCGCTTCCACATTGAGCTTCCGGGCATAAAAAACCCTGAGCGTGTCAGAGACCTGCTACAGGGAACAGCCAAACTGGAATTCTGGGAAACGTATAACCTGAACGAAATCTGGAATAACATTCAGCAGGCGAACTTCATTGTTGCAAAAATGCAGGGTGCTCTTGATGAAGAATCGGACACAACAGCGAATGACACAGTAGATGTTGATACAGCCCTGACAGATGAACCGGCTGAAGACGAAATCATTGAATCGGAACTTCTGGCTGATGACAGCCTTGCTCCCGAACTTGCAGAAGATGCCGTAAGTGAAACTGACACTGCAGCCCAGATAAAAGAATGGCAGGAAGAAAACCCGCTGTTTTCCATCCTGACACCAAACATCAACCGTGAAACCGGAAATCCCGGCCGCGGTCCTGTCATTGGTATGGCTCACTTTAAAGATACCGCATTAATCAACCGGTATCTGCATCTTGATAAAGTACAGGCTGTTCTGCCAATAGACCTGCGTTTTGCATGGACGTTTAAAGCCATTCAGGATGCTGAAGGCAACGCTCAGGAGGGCATTTATCAGTTAATTGCACTGAAAGCCACCCGCGACGGCGGTGCTGTTATGAGTGGGGAGGTTGTCGAAACTGCCCGTAAAGAATTTGGTCAGAATCAGGCATCTGCTGAAGTCAGCATGACCATGAACAGCGAAGGCTCGAAAAAATGGGCTAAAATCACACGTAACAATATTGACCGCAGTATTGCCATTGTTCTGGATGGGTATGTTTATTCATTCCCAACTGTACAGAATGAAATTAAGGGAGGACGCTCCTCCATAACCGGTAATTTCACCGTTACTGAGGCAGAAGACCTTTCCAACATTCTTAAATCCGGAAAAATGCCGGCACCTGCCCGTATTATTTCTGAAGAGATTGTTGGTCCGTCACTGGGGCAGAAAGCCATCAACTCCGGTCTGGCTTCTTTCCTTATCGCATTCTTTGTTATCCTGCTTTATATGGTATTTTATTACAACCGTGCTGGTTGGGTAGCAGACATTGCATTGATAGCCAACATTATTTTCATCATGGGTGTGCTTGCATCCTTTGGTGCGGTACTCACCCTGCCGGGTATTGCTGGTATCGTGCTGACAATCGGTATGTCGGTGGACGCAAACGTGCTTATCTACGAACGAATACGTGAGGAGCTTGCTGCCGGCAAGGGCTTAAAACTTGCCATACAGGATGGTTACAAGAACGCTTATTCTGCCATTCTTGATGCGAACATCACAACCCTGCTGACAGCCATCATTTTGTTCCGTTTTGGTGTAGGTCCTATCCAGGGTTTTGCCACCACGCTGATGATTGGTATCATTTCATCTCTGTTTTCTGCCATCTTTATTACCCGCCTGGTTTTCTCCGGCATGATGGGCAAAGACAAAACGATAAAATTTGATACAAAACTCACCCGCAATGCCTTTAAAAACCTAAAAATCCGCTTCCTGGAAAAACGCAAAGTTGCCTATGTTGTATCCGGAATACTCATTCTGATTTCCATTACATCCCTGGTAACACGCGGCTTAAATCCCGGTATTGATTTCACAGGCGGACGTACATATGTTGTCAAGTTCAATGAGGATGTGCAACCCCAACAAATTGCTGATGATCTGGAAGAACACTTCAATCAGCGTCCGATGGTAAAAACCTTTGGTGGCAGCAATCAGGTGAAAATTATCACCCAGCATTTAATTGATGACAAATCATCCGATGCCGATGCTGTTGTTGACTCGCTGTTGTATGAAGGTCTTCAACCGACCATTGGTGAAGACATTGGCATGGCGAAATTCCTGAGTAATTACCGTCAGTCATCCCAGAAAGTAGGACCTTCCATTGCGGATGATATTCTGAGAAAAGCATACATTGCCATTGGCATTGCTCTGCTGGTTATTTTCCTCTATATCTTAATCCGTTTCCGTAAATGGCAATATTCCGTTGGTGCAATTGCAGCCCTGGTACACGATGTGCTCTTTGTGCTTGGCCTGTTCTCGTTGTTCTACACCATCATGCCATTTAGCATGGAAATTGATCAGGCCTTTATAGCGGCCATACTAACGGTTGTAGGTTACTCCATTAACGATACGGTGGTTGTTTTTGACCGCATACGTGAGTTCATGAAAAACTTCCCTAAACGGGAACGTAGCCTCAACATTAACAACGCATTGAACAGTACAATCAGTCGTACATTCAGTACTTCACTGAGTACCTTCTTTGTTCTGCTTACCATCTTTATCTTTGGTGGTGAAGTGATTCGCGGATTTGTTTTCGCACTGCTTGTTGGTGTGGTTGTTGGTACTTACTCATCCCTGTTTATTGCCACACCGGTGTCATATCAAATGATGAAACGGGAGGAAAAGAAAGCTGTTAAGAAAAATAAGTAAATTGATAAAATCACAATGCAGAAAAGCTGTCTCATCGGGGCAGCTTTTTTTTTGCATAAGCTTTTACAAATTCTGCTTTATCAGGCGGGCTTTGCTTTTACCCACTATGGCTTCAATGGCTTCGTCATCAGCTTTTTTTATGCGATCAACAGAACCAAATTTTTTCAGCAATTGGTCGGCAGTTTTTTCGCCAATACCAGGTATTCTGGTAAGGTCTGAATTAAGAAAAGCTTTGCTTCGTTTGTTTCGGTGAAAGGTTATGCCAAAGCGATGGGCTTCATCACGAGCGTGCTGGATAAGCTTGAGGGATTCACTGTTTTTGTCAAGGTAAAGCGGAACCGGATCACCGGGAAAAAAGATTTCTTCGAGCCGTTTAGCAATGCCGATGATGGCAATTCTCTTTTCAAGGCCGATTTCTCTCAATCCTTGCACGGCCGCACCGAGTTGCCCTTTCCCTCCATCAATGATGATAAGCTGAGGCAGCGATTGACCTTCATCCTGAAGTCGACGGTAGCGTCGTTTTACAACCTCTGTCATTGACGCGTAATCGTCAGGGCCAACAACAGTTTTAATGTTGTAATGGCGATAATCCTTTTTGCCGGGCCTGCCGTTTTTGAATACCACACAGGCAGCCACCGGCTGATGTCCCTGAATGTTGCTGTTGTCAAAACATTCGATATGTTCAGGTAGCTCCGGCAGTTTTAAATCCTGTTGCAAGGTTTCCATAATGCGCTGCCGGTTTTTTTCCGGATTTTTATTGGCAAGTTGCTTGTGTTTTTCAAGCAGGGAGTATTTGGCATTCCGCTCCGACAAATCAAGAAGTTTCTTCTTATCACCCCGCTGAGGTACCGTGGATTTCAATTCTTCAGGGAGAAATTCAGGTTTAACGGATACAAGCAATTCCTTGGCATTACTGTTCACTTTTTCCCGAATGTCATGAATGGCGGTAGCAAGCACATCCTCAGGTGTTTCGTCAATATTCTTTTTCACTTCCCGGGTAAGGGTTTGCACGATGGCACCGTTGGAGATCCTCAGGTAATTCACAAAACTGTAATGCGTATCTTCAGCCAGTCCAAACACCTCAATTTTATCGAGACGTGGATTAACAATGGTGGATTTTGCCTTATAATTATCAATCAGCTCAATCTTTTTGCGTATGCTTTCAGCTTCTTCAAACTTATATTCAGCAGCGTATTCCTGCATCAGTGTTTTCATATAGCGCTGCACTGTATTTAAATCGCCTTTAATGATGTTGCGAAGATTGCGAATGTTCTTATCGTAATCTTCTTTGCTTTGCAATCCTTCGCACGGCGCAAGGCAGTTTCCCAAATGATATTCAAGGCATCGCTTGTATTTCCCGGCCTCAATATTTTCATCAGACAGCTTGTATTTACATGTACGCAGGGGATAGAGCTGCCGGATAAGGTCCAGCAGGGTACGAACCATGCGCACAGAAGTATACGGACCGAAATAATCAGACCCGTCTTTGATGACATTGCGGGTAAGGAATACGCGTGGAAAGGGTTCGTTCTTAATCACCAGCCATGGATAGGTTTTGTCATCCTTCAGCATGACATTATAGCGCGGCTGATGTTGTTTTATCAGGCTGTTTTCAAGCAGGAGTGCATCGGATTCGGTTTCAACAACGGTATGTTTTATGCTCCGGATTCGCCTGACCATAACAGCGGTACGGTTATTATCATGCTGTTTGGTAAAATAGGAAGCCACCCGTTTTTTCAGTTTTTTTGCCTTGCCGACATAAAGGAGTTTGTTGTCTTTATCAAAAAACTGGTACACTCCCGGCCTTTCAGGCAGTAGGCTAACCTGATCTTTCAGTTTTTGTATGTCGCTGCTTTTGTCCATGGTAAAACGCAGTTGCAATATACGCAATAAGGATGAATCTTCCAGCGAATTTGTATTCGAAAGGGATGAGGTATGCGTTTGTAAAGCACAGAAGACAGAGTAACTGCAGAAGCCAAAATCCTGTACGTTGTCAGGCTGCACACGCAATTGCGGGACAAGACGACAAGTCAAAATACGGCCCTGAGGCGCTGGCAGACATGTAAGGAGGCTTAGCGGGCCCGTGCTGAAACGGGCACGCCCCTATGCTGTTAAGCAAAGAACCCTTTCATTTTATGAAAAAAGCCGTCTTCTTCGCCTTGTTTTCCCTGTTTTTTGGGTTTAAGGGCTTCGGATTCCTGCAATTTTTCTATCAGTTTACGGTCTTCTTTCGGCAGATTTTTGGGTATGTAGATATTCACCTTCACCAGCAAATCACCATTGCCATAGCCTTGCAAATCCGGAATTCCTTTATTTCTGAGGCGCAAGACCTTTCCGGATTGTGTTCCGGGTTCAATCTTCACTTTCACTTTACCATCCAGGGTAGGTATGGTAGCCGTTGTGCCCAGAAGGGCATCCGGGATACTGACAAAGAGGTTATAAAGCAGGTCATTTTCATCGCGGACAAGGTCGGGGTGTTCTTTTTCTTCGACAACAACGAGCAAATCGCCATTAACGCCGCCTCTGCGGGCTGCATTTCCTTTGCCGGAGACGCTAAGTTGCACGCCTTCAGACATACCGGCGGGGATCTTAACCTCAACGACTTCTTCTTCACGGACAACGCCTTCCCCATTGCAAACGGGGCAGTGCTCTTTGATATCTTTACCGGAGCCACCACATGTACGACAAGTTGTCTGTTGCTGCATTTGTCCAAGGATGGTATTGGTAACGCGGGTTTCTACTCCCGAACCATGGCAGGTCTGGCATGTTGTACTGGAGCTCCCGTTTTTCTCTCCGTTGCCGTTGCAGGCTTTACACTGAACGTATTTTTTAATCTTGAGTTTTTTGGTGGTTCCTTTCGCGATTTCTTCGAGTGTAAGTTTCACTTTCACTCGAATGTTGGAACCCTTATTAACGCGCTGACGTCGGCCACCACGGGCACTACCGCCAAAACCACCGCCAAAACCGCCAAAGCCCATATCGCCGAAAATGTCACCGAACTGGCTAAAGATATCTTCAAAGCTCATGCCACCACCGGAAAATCCACCGGCTCCGCCTTTAACGCCTTCATGACCAAACTGATCATAGCGCTGGCGTTTTTGCTCATCCCTGAGGACTTCATAAGCTTCGGCTGCTTCCTTAAATTTGTGTTCGGCCTCTTTGTCATCCGGGTTTTTATCGGGATGATATTTCAGAGCCTGTTTACGGTAAGCCTTTTTAATTTCATCCTGTGAAGCGCTTTTAGAAACGCCGAGTATGTCGTAATAGTCACGTTTTGCCATATTATTCTCCCACAACTACTTTTGAATATCTGAGTACCTGGTCATTGATCTTATAACCTTTTTGAATAACGTCTACCACTTTACCTTTCAGGTCGTCTTCAGGGGCCGGTATTTTTGTCATGGCTTCGTGTTCATCGGTATCGAAGGGTTTTCCTTCTGCGTCAATGGCCTCGACACCTTCCTGTTTCAGGAACGCATCAAATTTATTGTAAATAAGGGTCATGCCCTCTTTCACCGCATCAAGGTCTTTTGCATCATCGACCATTTTCATTGCCCGTTCCAAATCGTCAATTACCGGCAGCATGTGTGTAAAAATGGTTGATCCTGCAGATTTTGTCAGGTCCATTTTTTCTTTCAGCGTGCGTTTACGGAAATTATCAAATTCTGCAGAAAGGCGCAGGTATTTATCATTCATCAGCCGGTATTTTTCTTCCAGCTCTTCAATGATTTTTTCCTTTTCCTCGAGTTTACCAGCCGTGCCGGACTTTTTACTTTTTCGGCTTTTGCTGCTATCTTTTTTAGCGCTTTTCTTTTCGTTCTTTTTATTATCGCCGGTATCTGTGTTTTCTACAGCCTGATCATCCTGCTGTTCGTTCGTTGCTTGTTCTTCGGGCTGTTGTTCATCCCGGGCTTTGTTATTCTCTTTATCTTTAGTCATGTTTGTCGCGCATTTAAAATTTCGCCAAAGGTAAACAAAATGCCTGCCAAACCCATAAAAAGGACAAGATGGCAGGCAAGCTTATGCAAATATGTCAAGTGTTTTATTGTGTCAGCTCATTCATTTCTTTTCCAAGCTGTTCAATTCGTTTTTCCACTTTTTTAATAGTGCGGCTGTTGTCCTGGTATTTTTCGCTGTTTTTCAGTTTTTCCAGGTAGGATTCCATCTCGCTGTACAGGCGTTTCATCTCAACAAGCGGATCTTTCACAACAAATTTTTGCAAGGTTTTGCTGAGTTTTTCGCCTCTGAGATTTTTGGCGATTATTACCCCTTCTTCATCGATAAGGAAATTGGAAGGGATACCACGGACACCATATCGTCTGACGTAAGGCGACTGCCAGTATTTCAGATCCGACACCTGTGTCCACATGAGGCCATCTTTTTTAATGGCATTTGTCCATGTGTCCTTTGATTTATCCAGGGATACACCGTAGACGGTAAAGCCATCACCAATCATGAAATCTTTGTCTTTAAATTCCCTGAACGTCTTAACGACATTGGGATTTTCCCGACGGCACGGGCCGCACCAACCTGCCCAGAAGTCAATTAACACCACCTGTCCGCGCAGGTTGCTCAGGGCAACTGTATCGCCATCAGGGGTAGGCAGTTCAATTTCCGGCGCAATGTCTCCGATATCGTATCCTATTTCCTTTTTTTCCTGTGCAAGCACAGTTGTAACAGAGAGCAGCAGAACTGCAATCAGTGCAAATTTCATTTTTTCCATAGTACAAAGTATTTAGTCAATACGTGTTATATTGGCTCCAAGGGCATTCAGCCGCTTATCAATTTGCTGATATCCGCGATCAATCTGTTCAATGTTATGGATAACAGACTGACCATCTGCGGAAAGAGCTGCGATCAGCAGTGCGACACCAGCTCTGATATCCGGCGAACTCATAACGGTTCCCCGGAGTTTAACCTGATTGTTCAGGCCAATAACAGTGGCTCTGTGTGGATCACACAGGATTATTTGTGCGCCCATGTAAATGAGTTTATCCACAAAAAACAATCGGCTTTCGAACATTTTCTGATGGATAAGCACACTGCCTTTGGCCTGCGTGGCAACCACAAGGTAAACACTAAGCAGGTCAGGTGTCAGACCCGGCCAGACACCGTCGGCAATATTCATAATGGAACCGTCGATAAAGGTTTCGATTTCATAATGATCCTGAGCCGGTACGTGAATATCATCACCGATTCTTTCCAGCGCAATACCAAGCCGTCCAAAGGTGTCCGGTATAATTCCAAGATTGTCATAGGACACATCTTTAATGGTCAGATCAGAACCTGTCATTGCAGCAAGGCCGATAAAGCTTCCGATCTCAATCATATCCGGCAGGATACGATGTTTTGTACCACCAAGGGAAGAAACACCTTGTATGTTTAAAAGGTTCGAACCGACACCGGAAATCCTGGCGCCCATCTGGTTAAGCATCTTACAAAGCTGCTGAATGTAAGGCTCACAAGCAGCATTATAGATTGTTGTTTTCCCTTCGGCCAGAACAGCAGCCATAATAATATTGGCTGTTCCGGTAACCGATGCTTCGTCAAGGTGCATATATGCTCCCTTCAGATTTGAGGCATCGAGGGAATAATGGTTATTTTTAAAATCGTACTCCAGTTTGGCCCCCAGTTTCCGGAAACCAAGGAAGTGTGTATCCAGCCTGCGCCTGCCGATTTTATCACCTCCGGGCATGGGTATAAATGCCTGCCGGAAACGCGCCAGCAAAGGCCCGATCAGCATTACTGAGCCACGCAGGCGTTTGCTTTGTTCGGCGAACTCATTGGTGCGCAATTTACTAAGATCAACGCCATCGGCTTTAAAACTACAGGTATTATCATCGGGGCGGTGAATTTTAACGCCCAGAAATCCCAGTATATCAATCAGAAGGTTGACATCGCGGATACCGGGTAGGTTACTAATGACAACTTCTTCATCCGTTAACAACGTTGCACATACCACTTGCAGAGCCTCATTTTTGGCACCCTGCGGGGTTATTTCGCCTGAAAGTTTGTTTCCGCCTTCAACCTGAAAACTACCCATTAGTATCTACCGTTTTTTTTGAAATTGCGTTTCTTCTTGTAGTTGCTTTTGTTCTTGTTTTTGTGATGCTTGGCGGGCTTGGGTTGTTTGACATCTGCAAGTTTCAAATCCTCCGGGACGTCAACCTGATCCCTTGTGATTTTTTTCATGTCATTAAAGATTGCATCATCATTGACGCTTTCTTTTTTATAACTGACATAGGATTTTTTCATGTGATTGGCAAGTTGCTCTATGAGCATTTGACGCGTTTCATCATCAAACTCATTTACTTTTGCCAGCATTTCCTGCAGGTTTTTCCCGTAGTGTTTAAATCTGAAATTCGCATCAGAATACTCCAGCGGTTCCGGCGGGGATTCCAGTTCTTTACGGTCAGGCAGCGGATATGGCCAGTCGATATCCAGATCGAAATTTGACATAATAGCCAGATGATCCCAGAGCTTATGCCTGAAATCCGGTACATCGCGTAAATGCGGGTTCATATTACCCATTATTTCGATAAGGGATTTTGCCATTTGGTTACGCAAATCACGGTCGTTGACAGTTTGCAGGTAGTCAACCATTTTATGAATATTCCTGCCGTATTCTGGTAGTATCAGAGATGATCGTTGTGTGTTGTATTCCATTGAAATAATATTTGTTACAAAACTAATCTTTTTCTTTGTCGTTGCAAAGTTTTATTTTCTTGATGTTTAGGAAACGGTATTAAGTCGTGCAAATTTGAGCAGCAATTTTTTCTCACCATGTTTTTCAAAATCCACAATGGCTTTTTGGTCTGCGCCATCACCTTCCAATGATTTAACAACCCCTGTGCCAAAACGTTCATGAGAAACTTTCTGGCCGGGATTCAATTCGGAAGCAGGAGCAGCTGTTTTGTGTGCTGATGGTGTTGAAGGTGGTTTGATTTTTTTTAGATTCCTGCTTTTCATTGCAAAATCCGGTGCTGATGTTTCTTTTTTTGCTGCACCTTTTCTTACCGCAGTATTTGGTTCCCTCAGCCTGCTATTTGATGGTGCTGATGGTTTGCCTCCAAATCCGCTCTGCTCATCAAACATTGTATCAAAGGGATCTGAAGATGCATCATCGCCGGCCTCATCGGTATCGAGGTATTTTGGATCCACATCCTTAATAAAGCGGCTTTGTTCATTAAAATTAAGGCTTCCAAAACGGTATCTTGAGCTTGCGTATGTAATTACGAGTTTTTGACGTGCCCTGGTCATGGCAACATAAAACAACCGACGCTCCTCCTCCAGATCTTTTCTGCTAAAGGTTGCCATTTTACCAGGAAAAAGGTCTTCTTCGGCTCCGGCAATGTACACAACATCAAATTCCAGTCCTTTTGCTGCATGCACTGTCATCAGGTTAACCTTTGGTTCATCATCATCCGGAGCAGTATCCTGCGTTGTGAGCAGAGACACGTTTTCAAGATAATCGGTAAGCCTGATAAACCCATTCGGGTTATCGTGTTTTTGCTGGTCGATGTAATCCTGAATACCACTGAGCAATTCGTCAACATTTTCCAGCCGGCTGATGCCTTCCGGAGATTTGTCATTGCGCAGCTCGGCATACATCCCGGATGCTTTTACAATTTTATTGCCCATACTGATGGCATCCTGCTCCTCCGCTTCATCCCGCAGGGATTTAATCAGGGCAGAAAACTTACCTATGCGTTGTTTTGTGGGTTTGTTGATTGCCAAATCCGGACGATGTACTTCCCGGATGATGTCCCACATGCTTTTGTCTTGGTTTTCGGCCAGCTTTTCAATGCGCTCAACAGTAGTGTTGCCGATTTTCCTGGACGGATAATTGATAATGCGCTTAAGTGCTTCATTATCCATGGGGTTAACAACCAATCTGAAATAAGCAATCAGATCCTTTATTTCTTTGCGCTGATAAAAAGAAAGTCCGGCATATATCATATATGGGACATCTTTCTTTCTCAACGCTTCTTCAAGCTGTCTTGACTGAGCATTGGTACGGTAAAGAATGGCAAACTCATTAAAGGATTTTTTGCTTTCCTGTTGAGTTTCCCAGATATCATCAGCAATAAAAAAAGCTTCTTCGGTATCGGTTGCAGCGCCAAAAACCTTTATAAGGGTGCCCTCCTGGTTTTCTGAAAAGATGGTTTTATCCAGACGCGTTTCGTTTTTAGCGATAAGCGAATTGGCAGCCTCGACAATGGACTTTGTGGAGCGGTAGTTTTGCTCAAGCTTAATTTCTTTAAAACTTGAGTAATCGTTTTTGAAATTAAAGATGTTTTCGATTTTTGCCCCACGGAAAGCATAAATGCTCTGTGAATCATCACCTACCACACAAAGGTTTTTATGTCCACTGGCCAGGCTTTTCAGAATCAGATACTGGGCAAAATTTGTATCCTGATATTCATCCACAAGGATGTATCTGAATTTTTTCTGGTATTTCGCAAGGATTTTGGGGTGTTTTTTAAACAGAATATTTGTAAACAACAAAAGATCGTCAAAATCCATGACATTGTTTTTACGGCAATGGGTGGCGTATTTTTCGTAGATTCTGACAAATTCGCCGCGCTGTCTAACCTGATCTTCTTTGATTAATTCTGCATTTTTTTTGTAAGCCTGAAAGGTCATCAGGTTGTTTTTTGCGCTGGATATGCGGTTTTGGATTTCTTTTGGCGGATATTGTTTGGTATCCAGACGCATATCTGTTATGATTTTTTTGATCAGATTACGGCTGTCCGTCTGATCATAAATGGTATAGTGTTCGGTAAACCCCAACAACCGGGCCTCCTGACGTAAAATCCGTGCAAAAATGGAGTGAAAGGTACCCATCCAGATGCTCAGGGCATTTTTTTCTCCCACCATCTTTTCAATACGACCTTTCATTTCCCGGGCAGCTTTGTTAGTAAATGTGAGAGAAAGTATTTGCCAGGGATTCACACCTTTATCAATCAGATAAGCAATCCTGTATGTCAGCACACGGGTCTTGCCCGATCCGGCACCAGCTATTACCAGGGTGGGGCCTTCGGTATGTAATACGGCTTTTTGCTGAACCGAATTTAAGTCTTCCAGAATTCTCTTTTTCATCGATACAAAGTTATTTCTTTTTGCCTGTCTTTGAAAATAAAACCAAAATTCAGATCCATATATTTGGATATCATTTATTTACTCAGGCAACATCTGAGACGAATTCGTTGTCTGTTTCCCGAAGGATTATTATTTATTTTGAGAAAATCACAAAATAATTGTATTATTGTAAATAAGGTATTTTACAATTAAGAAAAGAAAATCAAATATGAAAAAGCTTATCTATCTGGCACTTGCATGTTTTATTCTGGTGCCTGTAACGCAAAAGGCCACAGCCCAGGACAGCAAAGAAGCAGGTCTTTACCTGAATTTTGAGGAGACTTCAGGCCTTTTCACAGAAAAAGAGGATATTATGCTGCTAGAAACCTTTTACTTGCATAACTTTCCCGATGGGAAAAGTACCAAAGCATTGCACCAGCGAATTAACAAGATGGATGTAGTTGTAAAATTTGGCATTGCCAGCAGTGCTGAAAAATTCAGTAATCAGCGCCGCTGTTACATCAAACTACCAAAGGATAGCTACCTCAGTGCTTTTGAATCTGTTTTAAAAGCCATTCCGGTTGATTACATTATGGTAAAGGATACAAAGCTTAGTGTGAAAGAATTTATTCAAACATTGAAATCATAAGTTACGAGATATGTTCAGGTACAAGAAAACACTCATTTCACTAACGGGCATACTAACTGCCCTATTAATATCTTACGGACTTCAGGCCCAGATAACAGCACCGACTGCATCCGACCAGTTTTCAACGGATTACAGTTCGGGCTATATTAACGACGGCGGCGAAAACGACAATGTGTTTGTCTTTTGTGGCAATCAGGATGAGGCAGATATTGGCGAACTGGAAGTTGAAAATGCCGGTGGCTGTAGTGTGTCCTGGTTTATGTTTGATGGTGTCAGCTATCAGCCTCTTGGCTTAAGCGGTACCACTGCAAGCGGACTGACATCCGGTGGATATATGGCGCAGGTAGACTGCAGCGGAACGATTACCTGCTATCGCGCATGGGTTTGGGTTAATCAGACGTTTGTGGATGTTGATCCCATAGCCCCGAGTTGTGAAGAATTCACCCTCAACGGCCAGGTAGATGCCATGGATACAGAATTTGATATTGTTGACCCACCGGGCATGAACTTTCCGGTGGACGATGAGACTGAAATCACAGTGTGTTTCTGGGCGGATCATACCTTTGTTTCCGACCTGGGATTTTACCTGAAAGCTCCGGGCCATGAACTGGATGAACCAGCCTATCCTGTTAACGATGACGGAAACCATGAGGTTGTAGAGTTGTTACCTCCCGTATCAGACTGGGGCCCATCTGGCATTCCGTTTTCCAATCTGGGCTGCTCCGATGACGGCGATATGAATACCAACTGTCAAAGTGGCAATAATGTGAATAATTTTTGCTTTTCCAGCCAGCTTGAAGCCGGAAACCCCGGCCTGACACCCTGTGTTTGCGATATGCCTACACCCCTTAGCAACACCTGGGCATCTGTTGGCCCGTGGGACGCCATTTATGGCCATATGGCAGGCGATGAGGGCTGGTCAGTACAGATATATGATTGCGAAGAATACGACTATGGAAGTCTGAACAGGGCACTCATCAGCTTTGTCGGAGAAACCGAGTGCGGTACAACCACATTTACTTATGATTCAGGTGATATTTCAGGCTTACCATCCTCAGAAATCAGCGATAATTCATGCTCGGCAGCTACAGCATCTGTATTTGTTGTACCACCACAGGATCCTCCGGGCGCTTATACAGTTACGTCTACACTGGATTCATACAACTGGACCTGCGACGGATCCACCTTTACATCAACAGACCTGAACCCAACGCTCACACCAGGTACATCTGCTTATCCTGAAAACACCAGTAATTTTTACCTGCACGCAAGCGAAACCATTAACGTTGCAGGAAGTCCTTCATGTGAGCAGACAGCAGGTGAGGAGTTTATAACCACACCAAGCGATGCAACCATCACACCTGTTGCACCTTTGTGTTACGATGACTCCCCGATTGCTATAGAAGTTGCCGACCAGGGCGGAACGTTCAGTTTTAGCGGAACAACAAACCCCAACAGCATTCAGGATGGCGTTTTCTATCCTGAAATTGCCGGCCCGGGTACCCATACCTTGACTTACGAAATTGAAGGCGCATGCGCAGATTCTGATCAGATCGACATCATTGTTTATGAAACCATTGAGGTTGAAAACTTTTCTGATAATGTCTGTGACGGAGCGGACGAAAACTTTACTGTTTCGTTTGAAGTCGTAAACCAGAGTGGCAACAGCACACAGTATCGGGTAAATGATGGCAGCGGATTTACAACCTATACCGGAACCTTTTCTCAGCAGTTCGCCTCCCCCGGAAATTACAACCTTACTGTTACTGATATGAACGGATGCAGCGAAATTATTCTTGAAGGATACCGCGATTGCGGTTGCAGCACCTACGCTGGTACTATGAGCAGCCTGCAACAGGTTGACCTCTGCCAGGGGCAATGCACAAACGGTGTGGTTGCTCATAATAACAATCAGAACCTGGATGCCAACGATGCCTTTGAATTTATTCTGCACGATGGCTCAGAATATCCTGCAGACACTTCAAGCATTATTGCCAGAAATATTACACCGGATTTTTGCTTTACATCCGGCATGAGTTATGAAACAACCTATTATGTGTCTGCTATTTGCGGTAATGAGGAAGGCACCACAGGTCATGTGATTGAGGATCCTTCAATCGACCCATGTTACAGTCAGAGTACCGGAACTCCCGTTGTATGGCATCAAAACCCCATTGTTACCGTAGATCAGAATGATATGAATGTCTGCGGACTGGAAGTTGATCTTGACGGATCATCACCAAACCCCGGTATCGGCACATGGAGTGCTGATACAACATTTTATACATCCGCAGGAAATTTAAATGACTCCTCCATCACTGCTCTTGTATCCAACCACGGTGATGTGACATTTACATGGGAAGTCAACAACAATGGCTGTACCGGCTCAGATAATGTAACCATTTATTTTAATGAAATCCCTTCTCCCTTTGCAGGCAACGATACAGTAGTTTGTGGTGATCAGGTTGAACTCAATGCTGATTACAATCTCACTGGATCCATCGGAGAATGGAGCGCAGATGGTATCACCTTTGTTCCACCAGCCTCGCCCACTGCTGTTGCCAATCTATCTGGCGGCAATTACGGCACACACGTACTCACATGGACAGAAACGAAAAATGGCTGCAGCGGTAGCGATTACATGACTGCCACCTTTGTTCGGGAACCGCAACCAACCATGATAAACAACAACGATACTGTTTGCGGTATTACAGACACAATCAGTGTAAGCAATGTGATTGGCACGGGTTACTGGACAGCATTTGTTGATGGCAGCCAGATATTCCCCTCATTTGATGACGAAACATCACCAATAACAGCCGTATCCATCTCAGGATACACCGGAAATTATCAAACTGTCGACTTTATCTGGACAGAAACCAACAGCAATTTTGGTCTCGATTGCACAAACGAGGCAACACGAACATTAACCTTTGCCGAAGAGCCATTTGCTAATGGCGGTGAGTCTGATTATTATGAAACCTGCGGTAACAGCTGGACATTTGATGCTGACACCACCGGTTACGGCTGGGCAAACAGCAACTGGATTGCAAAAGATTTTAGCGTAATCTGGTCGCCTTCATCAAACCTGCCGGATGCAAGCGTAACCATTCCACCCGGGGCGTTTGGAGATTCAGCGCATGTCGCTATTGATTTCATATGGACTATGTCCAGCGGTGGCTGTTCTGACCTGGATACCATTACCGTTGAGTTTTTTAAAAACCCAAATGCTAATGCAGGAAGTGACGATGCCATTTGTGGCCTTGAATATGAACTGGAGGCATTTTTCAGTTTGCCGCAAACCGCCAATTACACTACCGATGGCGTATGGCAGGCACTTACGGATTTAAATCCATCCACTGCGAACATCGTGCATCCGGATTCGGCAAACACCACCGTAAATGTTAATACCGCCGGAGAATATGCATTTGAATGGAGAGAAAACAATTCAAACCGCACCCAATGTAACGACAGGGATACCGTGTACATTCTTTTTAAGGAAAAACCCATCATTTCTGCGGGTGAAGATTTTAACGTTTGTGGAAAATATGCTTGCTTAAATGGGATCACAGCAGGATTTGACGGAAGCTGGCTGCCTTTCCCCGGAGCCAACTATGAAGATGCAACCATTGATACCACATGCGTTTTATACACGGCTGGTTACGGATCGGTCGAATTCATCTGGCAGGAATCCAACGAAGAATGTACCAGCAAAGATACCGTTGAAGTCACATTTTGGCGCGAACCTACTGCAGAACTGGCTATTGACCCTGAAGACACTGCCGTCTGTGGTAAAATCTTCTACGATCTCAGAGCCGATAACCCCGGCAGTGGCGTGAACGGCAACTGGATTGCCAACCCGCCAAATGGTGTGACATTCTACCAACAGAATTTCACCGATACCATGGAAGTATCTGAATATGGACATTACGATATTCAGTGGGTGGAAAGCAACCATCCGGCCAGTGAACCACCGGAATTCTGCGCCGATACTACCGACCCATGGACCATACACTTTATTGAAATCCCTGTTGCAGATGCCGGACCCGACAGCATTTTATACTGCGGCCTTGAGGGCGAGCTGCAGGCTGAACTCTCTGTGCAAACATCCACAGGTGAGTGGTCAGATCAAAGTGATAACATCACATACGATTCTATTACTGATCCCAACGCAACTGTTACCTCTCTGGTTTACACCGAAGGAAATCCCAATTACGAGTTCTTCGAGCTCGTGTGGACTGAAAACA
>CAYQMB010000023.1:0-8190 GCA_964418565.1 uncultured Bacteroidales bacterium
ATGCTAAAACCAAAGGTTACAATTTTTGCATTGCTTTGCATTCTTTCATTGGCATCATTTGCCAAGGACAGCCTTTTCCGTGAACTCAAACAGTCAGATAACCCTCAGGACAAGGCCTGGGTACTTAACCGCATTGCTGATTATTACCTGGACATAGATCTGGACAGCGCCAGATATTATGCTGACAGCGCCATGCAAATCGGCAAAAGAGAACACGATTTCAGGGTGGTGTCTGATGCATGGGTAAACCTGGGTAACGTATGGTATTTTCAGGGGGAGCTCGATTCTGCACTGCAACGATACCAGAATTCATTTTTTGCCATCCGAAAAACCGGGGATCTGGATGAAATTGCCGCTGCCCATAACCGGTTGGGTCTCATGCACGAAGCCAAAGGCGAAATGGCAAGGGCTACAGATTATTATTACAAAGCACTAAGGTATTTCGAACGCAGCAACAACACGGCCGGCATGGCCGAAGTTGCCAACAACCTGGGCATTGTTCACAACCATTTCGGGCAGCTTGATGTTGCCCTGGATTATTACAAAAAAGCACTGGAGCTCTTCCGTGAAAACGAAGAACGAGGTGGTGAGGCACAGGTTATTAACAACATTGCCACTTTGTACACCGAGCAAAATCAGCCCGATACTGCCCTTCACTACTTGTTCCAGGCTGTCAGAATATTTAAGGACCTGAATCGCCCCAGCGATCTGGCCACCACTTATCTGAACATCGGCAACCATTATTACGAAAAATCGCAAGCAGATTCTGCACGTCACTACCTGAAACTTGCAGAATTGCATTACAACAAACAAGGGAATAAACGAGGGTTAGGCTCTGTTCACCATTATATGGCTTTGCTGTACCGTGATCTGGGACAAACAAAACAGGCTGTTGCATCCGCAAAAACTGCCGCCAGCCTGCGCCGCGATGTGGGAAACATGAGCTCTGTAGCCAGCTCACTGGATTTGCTGGCTGAACTTTACGCAAACCAAAACAATTACAAAAAAGCATACACAACCTATCTGGAAAAGCAGAGCATTGAAGATTCTATTGCCCAAAAAGACATGCAACTGAAGTTTTCAGAGCTGCAACTCAAATATAAAACAGCCAAAAAAGACAAGGCCATTTTAATGCTCAAAAAACAAGCGCAGGCACGTCGCAACTTCAACACCCTTCTGATTATTGCCATCTCTGCTTTGGTTATCATATCTGCTCTTTTGTTTTATTCATTTCGGACAAAATCGCGTCTGTTGACAAGCAACCGAAAATATTATCAACAACAGCAGGAACTCCACAAGCTTGACCTTCAGCGTCAGGAAGCCGAAAAGAGACTTCTGGAAGAAGAAATGAAACGCAAAGAGGAGAGCATGAAACTGGAAAAAGAAAAATTTGAGGCTGAACTGGAACACAAAGGCCGGGAGTTGCTTACATCAGCCATGCACATTGTCAACAAAAACAAAATTCTCGCTTCAATCCGGGATACCCTCGATGACATTTCCTTTAATGCAGAACCGGCCTTTCGCCAAAAAGCACGTAAACTCTGCGCCGATATTGATAAAAACATCCATGTTGACAGCGACTGGGAGCAGTTTAAAATGCATTTTGATGAAGTGAATACCGGATTTTTCGAACGGCTTGAGGCAGATTTTCCTCAACTCACTAAATCCGATATGAAAGTCTGTGCCTATCTGAAAATCAACCTTTCAACAAAGGAAATTGCTCAAATCATGAACGTTTCACCGGCTGCCGTGCACAAACGGTTTTACCGCCTCAGAAAAAAAATGGATCTGGAACCAAATACCAATCTGACAAAATTTTTCATGGCTTATTAAGGCATTATCATCTTACCGCTGATACAGGCATAATTTCTTTTTCTGTCCATACTTTGTCCGGTGCAAAAATGCATTTTGAGACGTATTTTTCGTAAATTCGTCATCAAAACCTCAAGCTATGAACCGCTTTTTTGTTTCATTTTCTTTCATCCTGCTGGTTGTAATGTGTTTTTCGGGATCGCTAAGCAGTCAGATACTGCGGGAAACGAATGACATGGCCGTTGAACCTTTTGATACTGACATTCTCGTACATGGGACAAGTGCATCAGAAAGTGTATGGTTTGCGCCGGATTATAACTCCCCTATTGCCCACGATCCGACCGGTGGCTGTCCGGGAGGCCGGATAGGCTATTCCGGCAACTGGAACGATTACTGGGGTAATTTCGTCCGTCTGCCCTCGCAGGACTTCACCGGCAGCGATACCATCAGCTTGTTTTTTGATGTCTCGCATTCGTATTCAGCATCCCAGACCGACAACTGGTGTCGGTTTTACATCTGGGCAGATGGCGGTTATCAGCACACGGTAACATCCATTCTAATTGATGGAGTCGATGAAACTTACGACTCAGGAATGAACGGCAAAGGCTTTCAGTTTACTGAAGAACGCACCTGCGCTGCCGTTGAAGTCCGCTTTGACCTCAGCGCCATTGCTGATCCCTCCAGCATACTGATTTATATGGAGGCATTCTGCAACTACAACAATTCCACTCCATATTCAGTATGGTTTGATAACGTCAGTGTGACTGGCTCGGGAGGTTCCCCCACTCCGCCCGAACCCGACCTGGGACCGGACCAAACCATCTGCGAAAGCAATACACCTTTAACACTTGATGCAGGAAATTACGAGTCATATCTCTGGAGCACAGATGAAACCACTCAAACCATTGATGTTAACAGCACAGATACTTATTCCGTAACCGTTACCAATACAAGCGGCCTGACAGGCTCAGATATGGTGAACATTACAGTTCTTGCCGATCCGGATCCTGTTTCTTCAGCCGCAGCTTCACCTGCTGCTGTTTGTGCCGGTGATTCGGAAACCATAAGTTTAACAGCCAGCGGCGGATCAGGTAACAACCTGCAGTGGTACAGCGGGAGTTGCGGCGGGACGTTTATCGGCAGCGGCTCACCATTAGACATCAGTCAGCCTGCAAGCACAACAACCTACTATGTACGCTGGGAAAATTCCTGTGGTGCATCCGCCTGCGAAAGCATCACGGTAAACGTATCTGATTTACCTGAAGAACCAATTTCAGCCGATGCATTGCCGGCAGAAGTGTGCCAAGGCGGTACTGAAGCCATCAGCCTTTCTGTTAACGGTGGCACCGGCAGCACACTGATGTGGTACAGTGGTAGTTGTGGTGGCACAGCCATTGGCAGCGGAAACCCATTAAGCATCACCCAGCCACAATCCAACACAACCTATTACGCACGCTGGGAAAACGCATGCGGCGTTTCGGCATGTAAAAGCATTACCGTCAATGTATTACCATCCGCAAATGCAAACATTTCGCCGGCAGGACCATATTGTGAAACCGACCTGCCCGACTTACTCACTGCAGCAGATGAGGGCGGTTTTTGGACAGGAGCCGGCATCACGGACACACTCACCGGTGAATTTGATCCCGGTACAGCAGGACCCGGAAATCACACCATAACCTACACCATAAGCGGCTATTGCGGCGACAGCGATCAAATCACCATACAGGTTGACAGCCTGAGCATTCCCTCAATATCCATCAATGACACTAGCTTGTGTGAAGGCGATGACCCGCTAAGTCTGCAGGCAGATATTCCGGGTGGAATCTGGCTGGGAAACGGCATCGTAGAAGGCTCAAACGTGTTTATGCCCGAGACAGCAGGAACAGGAGAACATGAAATCATCTACAGTCTGACAAGTGCATGTTCCGGCAGCGACACCATCAGCCTTACGGTAGAAGCAGAAGCTGAGGCCAACATCCTTACTGACAGCGTACAATGCATACCGGCCGATTCCATTGCTCTGACGGCAATCGACACCGGTGGCAACTGGTATTTCGACGGGTCACAGGTTTTTTCTGACTATCTGTATGCCGGCACAGGCGATGAAGGCATGCATCAGCTCGTGTATACCATTTCTGGTAACTGTGGTGACAGCGACACGCTTGTCATGCAGTACAAACCTTACACTAATCCCATTATCACATCGGCCGGTCCGTTTATGGAAAGTGATCCGCCACAGGAATTGCAGGTTTCAGAGGAAGGCGGCACATGGCATGGTATGGGAACAGATTCTGTCACCGGAACATTTAATCCGCAGTCAGCCGGAGAGGGAGAGCATCAGATTATTTATACCATAGAGGGCAAATGCGGTGGAAGCGATACCACCAGCGTGCTTGTCCACAGCTCATCCGATGCAGAACTGACCATCGCCACCGTTCTCACGCCAAACGGCGATGGCTATAATGACAGATGGCGAATTGCAGGTATATCCGGCATCCAAACTGTGGATATACGGATATTCAACCGCTGGGGTAACACGGTTTTCAGCTACACGGGTAATGGTGAAGGCTATTCCGATCCCAAAAATCAGTGGGACGGTACCTGTAATGGCAAAGATCAGCCTATGGGCAATTATGTGTATGTGATTAATGCAGATGATCAAACGTTTAAGGGCAGTTTAAGTTTGATACGATAAGATTCTTTGGTATTTATCGCCTTACCTGTTAAAAAGTCATTTCGCAAGAATAAAAATCTCCCTTGTCTGACTATGTAAAAACTCCAATAACAAAGCTTTCTTTCTGATTTTGTGCTTTTTATAACATTTTTACTATTTAGCAATTATTTTAAATGTCCTATGTTTGTCTAAACCCTCAGGTTTGATTTTGACATATATTAAGGCATATTTAGATTGTTAAAAATGCCCTTTTTTCAGAACAGGCAGGGGATGCTATTCTCAATCAGAACCAGGGCGGAGAACATACAAGAAGGATGCTGAAAACACTGCACATAGCATGGGTTTTATTGTCTACACTGATGGCCGGTACATCGGCCGGTCAAACTGTGCTGTTCAGTGAGGATTTTGGGAGTTCATACGATCAGTATTATATGTGGACAAACTGGTGCACCTCTGACCCTGATAGTAATAGCGATATTAACACCTGTGATAATTTTTCATGGAAAACTTATGGGACAGGTTATTATGCAACAACCGATGAAATCACAATTCCTGCAACAGGAACAACTACATTATATTTTGATTATAAATTTGATAAATTTAGTTCTTATCCTGTGGTTAGTGTATCTACTTCAAGTTGCTATAGTGGTTTTTCAGACATTTTAACTTTAGATTATAATTATAATTGTCATACTGAATACATTGATTTGTCGTCTTATGCTGGCCAAACAATACATATTAAATTTAGTACTTATAACTCAGCAGGTAGCTTTGTATTAGATAATGTGCAGGTTGAAAATACTGCTGGAGGAGGTGGCGGCACAACAGGCTCAGGTCTCAAATGGGCGGACACCTTCAATGACAATGATACGGATTTGGATTTTACCGGAAACGAAGGGGATGAAGATTTCAGCGGGGCAAGCTGGTTGATGCCGGATGGCGCATCAATAGAATATCCTGGTTCGCACACCGTCAATCACAATGAGACAGAAGCATTCAATACCAGTGGCGATGCCAGCTCGGGGTATGCTGTTCTCTTAGACAAAAACGAAACGCTGGAAACACCGGGCATAGACCTCAGCGCTCAGGAAAGTTTTAAAATAAGCTTCTACGCCATGAAACAGGGAGGAACAGCAGAATGGAACTCCTGGACTGAGCTTTACCTCGAGTATTGGGACGGTTCTGCATGGCAGACGCTACAAACCATCAAGAATGATGCAACTGCAACCGACACAGAAAACGATTACTTTCTGGAAAGTAGTTTTGGCTACCATTGTTTTACCGTTTACAAAAACAGCAACAGTCCCGGGAATTACTACTATTCAAATGCACCACATGTTAACAACAATTGCTTTCACAGCGATTTCAAACTCAGGTGGCGTCTGGATGAGTTTATGAGTTCTGATTATCCACAGGTTTTTATTGACAACATCACCTTCCGGGCAGATGATGACGGACAAACTGTCATTCCATGCGGTATATCTTACTGGAACGGACCCGATGCAACAGGTTACGGCCATGATGTTGAAGCTACGGCTGATGATCACGCAAAACGCGGGCTTGAAGTTGAAATTGATAGTCCGTATGAAAGCGGAGATCCCGACTGGAATAACTTTTATAACGATGGAAACACCGGGCTTAACAATGTTTATGCCATTATGTATGCAGTTGTTTCGGAGCAAAAAATATCAACAAATGACGCAAAAACAATATTCATTTTACCGGATGCAAAAGCAACCGAAAGCGCAAGCATGTCTGTTGATAATACTTATACCGGTCCCGGATATTTGTACTATGCAAAGGTATTAGCTGACTGCAGTGGCAATTCAGTAGGAACATACGACACCGGAGCAGGCATGACGTATTATTTCCTGTTTCAATACAGCAGCGATTTTCGACCTGTATATTATCATCTGAACAGCAGCGGAATTGAAATGCACGGCGGAGCTACAGGAACGGACGAATTGATGAACCCCGAAGTTTGTCAGTCAACGCTCCCTGTTGAGCTCATACATTTTGATGTCACATGTGAAAACTCCAATCATGTGATAAACTGGTCTACTGCATCAGAAATTAATGCAGATCATTTTGTCATTCAGCGAGCTATTGACGAAAGTGCTTTCAAGCCAATCGCTGAAATTCAGGCAAGCGGAAACACAAATCAACATACAGATTACCAATATACCCTTGAAAACCCAACCGGAAATCCATGTTATTATCGCCTTTTACAGATAGACACGGATGGCAAAACTCATGTATTTGACACAGAATCTTTAGTTTGCAACAAAATGGAAGATTTTCAATTCCATTTGTTTCCAAATCCGGCAAAAAACGGTATCTTTAACTTGTATACAAACGTAATGATCAACAAACATGAGTTGGTATTTTATACACTGGATGGACGACAGGTATACAGAAAAAAGATAAACTTAAGCCCGGGAAGCAATAAAATTGTTCCTGATATACGCTTGAAAGATGGTATTTATGTGGTTTCCCTGCAAGGAGATCAGGTATGTAAGAATTTTGAATTAATTGTCAGGTAGTAGATTGATCGCTTATGAGAAAGAGAGTTATTTGTTTGATGAAATGGAGCATTTTTGCATGCTTGCTTTTAACCGGTTTTACTGCAAACTCCCAACTTGTATACAACAATGGTGCAGGCATTCATGCCAAAGAAGGAGCCACGGTATTTGTTGATGGTGAATTTCAAAATGAAAACGGACTTCTCCAGGTTGAAGAAAATGCAGGCAATACCGCAGAACTCATTATTCAAAGCAACTTCATTAACAATGCAACAGCAGGCGGAAGCGGGTATTACCGAATATTGGGCGACTGGATTAACAACAACACCTTTAACGCCGGAACCGGAACCGTATTCCTGCAAGGTGCTAATCAGCTTCTCGATGGAAGCATTTCCACCTCCTTTTACAACCTGACACTCGATGGATCAGGACTAAAAACCCAGACAATTGATCAGTATTGTACCGGCATACTTGATCTGAAACACCTTGAACTGCAAACTGAAACCTTTGCCTTTTTTGTTGAAAATACTGATCCGGCTGCCATTATCCGCACCTCCGGATTTGTCTCAAGCCTCAACGGTGGGTATCTTTCCAGAAATACCAACCAATCTTCCGTATATCTGTTCCCTGTGGGTTCCAGCGTGGGAACAACACGCTACCGTCCCACCGAAATTACACCAGAAAACACGACAGCCAATACCTACACCGTGCGCATGGCTAATGTAGACGCAACCTCTGAGGGATTTGACAGAAGCCTTACAGAATCGGGGATTTGTGAAATCAATCCGCTGTTCTACCATCAGATAGACCGTACAGCCGGAACCGCAGGCATAGACTTAAGCATTTTTTATGACGAAAGTGCTGATGGTACCTGGGAAGGCTTATCAAACTGGTCGGTTAGCCCCAATCAATGGAATATCATCAGCGGAAGCGCCACAGTTAACGGAACACCATTGGATGAAGCTTTTGTAAGCGGATGGAATGATTTTTCTCAGATCCCTTACGGATTGTATTCGGTTCTTCCCGATCCGACAATCACCGATCCGGGAAGCTTTTGCGAAAATGATGCCGCCACAATCCTTAATGCTGCAACTGCAGGCGGAACATGGAGCGGCACAGGCATAACCGATCCGGCAAACGGAACTTTTGATCCGGCTACTGCTGGCGCTGGAACGCACA
>CAYQMB010000023.1:8290-32991 GCA_964418565.1 uncultured Bacteroidales bacterium
CAGGCATCACCGATCCGGCAAACGGAACTTTTGATCCGGCTACCGCTGGCGCTGGTGATCATATCATCACGTATGATGTAGGAACCGGAACATGCGCGGACAGCGATCAAATCACAATTCATGTAGACGCGATGCCTTCTGTAAGCGTTAGCAGTGAGCCTGATATGTGCATAAGTGATGCAGCCGTCACACTCAACGCTACACCATCCGGAGGTAGTTGGAGCGGGAATGGTGTCACAGGCGATCAGTTCAATCCGGGGACCGCCGGTGCTGGTGATCATACCATCACATATGAATACAGCAACGGGGCCTGTACCGCAAGCGAAAGCATCACCGTTCATGTGGATGATGAACCAGATGCCAGCATCACAGCGGCCGGACCATTTTGCGTAGATGGTGCTCCGGTTAACCTGACAGCCGCCACACCCGGCGGAACCTGGTCTGGCACCGGCATTACCGATGCAACAGCAGGAACTTTTGATCCCGCAACAGCAGGACTGGGCACACACGTCATAACATACTCAGTAAGCAACGGTGCCTGTTCAGCTACAGATCAGACACAAATAGAAGTGGTTAATGCACCGGACAGCGAAATTGATCCGGCAGGGCCATTTTGTCTTAACGACACAGCCGTACAACTCAGTGCTGCAACAAGTGGAGGTGTATGGTCAGGTAACGGGATTGTTGACTCACTGGCCGGCATATTTGACCCAACAGTGGCCGGAGTGGGAGAACATACCATTACTTACGCAGTCTCTTTGGGAACCTGCGGCAGCAGCTCACAAATGATAATAGAAGTTATCCAAAGCGGAGACGCAGGCATTCAACCGACGGGCCCGTTTTGTTATGATGATTTCACAGTGCAGATTGAAACCAACCAGCAGGGAGGCATTTGGACAGGAGAATATGTAAACGAGAACGGAATATTTAATGTTGGCGCAGCCGGACCGGGAACACATACAGTTAGTTATACCATAGAGGGGGCCTGCGGAGACACCGACCAGCAGAACATCACAGTGTATCCTTCTGACTTTTCAGTGAGCCATGTCACATCAGACCCTCATTGTCTGGGCAGCGGTGATGGGACAGTTAATTTTTCTGTCAGCGGTGGGACACCACCCTATTCGGTGAGCTGGACAACCGGAAGCTCGGACACTACAAATGTTACCGGACTGGTGGCCGGAGGCTACAGCTTTACCATCACAGATGCACACGGATGCAGCACCGATATTCCGTACATACAAATTAATGAAGGAGACCGAGATTGTTTACGCATACCCAATGCGTTTACACCTAATGATGATGGCGTAAATGATAGCTGGATTATTGAAAATCTTATTTATTATGAATCGGCTCAGGTCACCATCTACAATCGTTGGGGCCAGTTGTTATACGAAGGAGGTCCGCAAGACGAGCCATGGGACGGAACCTACAACGGAAACCCCGTACCAACCGGCTCATATTTGTATGTACTTGATCTTGACAGTGAAATGGAAAATATGGTTGGGGTAGTTACCCTTGTCAGATAAAAGAAAAAACATTAATTTTAACAAAACGATATTATGAAACATTTTGGTCTGATTATTTTATTGATTGCAACGCTTGGGCTCATGCAGGCCAGCGCACAGGACAATGTTGGAATAGGCACATCAACACCGCACAGTTCAGCTCTGCTTGACCTGACCGCAACGGACAAAGGTATGCTTATACCACGCGTTAGTTTAAACGGAGTAAATGACGGAACAACACCAATTAACGGACCTGAAACCAGTTTGTTGGTATACAATACAGGGGGAGCCCTCACTGCTGGTTTTTATTACTGGGACGGATCTGCCTGGGTTATGATAGGCAGCGGAGGCGGTGGTTCCTGTTACAGTTTGGATGAAGCCTATGACTGTGGAGGTGCTGGTGTTGGAAATGCGATTACCGCAGATGCCAACCCTGTTGACATTACTTTGCCATCATCAGGAACAAACAACACTGCTTTATCCGTATTAACCCAGAAAGGAACAACCGGTTCGCCGGCCTCGGCCATTGAAGCAATTAATTCTGAATTTGGTGTATCTATTGTGGCTGAAATCACCGAAACCACAAACCCTTATGGAGCCATACAAGGATTATCCTATTCCAGTCTTACCGGATCTGACCTACCAAGCGGTGTTTCCGGGTACCACGACGGAACAGGTCTTGGTGTTGGTATATGGGGAGAAACAAGCACGGGCAGCACGGCAGGCCCAAGCTATGGAATGTATGGCACATCATCAGGTACAGGCAATGGTTTCGGCGGTTATTTCAGATCGGAAACATACCCCGGAGTATTTTGCGAAACGGCCAGCCTTGGCTCACAAGCATTTCAGGCCGCTGCAGCAGGTCAAAACCCGGTAAATCCGGGAGCGCTTATTGTCGGTTCAGCGCAGTTTTCTTCAGGTCAAACACCAGACGGCTCTGGTTTTGGTGTAAATGCCATCATTAACAATGCAAATACTGAAGTTACCATTGCTCCGGACAACGGTCAGTATGGCTTTTTGGGCGGAGCCGGACTGGAGTGGTGGCATATACATACCGTGAATTTCACTCAGATTTCACGTCGAGAACTGAAACGCGATATTACCTATTTTGACGATCAGCTTTCGAACTATGCCATGGAGGATATAATGTCATTAAAACCGGCTTTTTACAAATTCAAAGCTGAGAATGACAATAAAGTTCCCGGTGCGGAACAACGCACACGGTACAACATGCATCTTGGGTTCATACTTGATGAAACCCCGGATTATGTCCAGGACAATGCATTTTCCGGCATAGATCTTTATAGCCTCACCAGCCTGAGTATTGCCGGTGTACAGGCAAATCGCAAGAGCATTGATAAGCTCGAAGCAAAAAGCAAAGAAATTCATGATTTCGGAACAGCCAAACTTAATGGACAACAAATTCGTGTGAACTTTAACAAAGATTTTACCGGAACTGAACCCATTGTAACGGTAACACCACATAGCCCTGCCAAAGACTATTACATCATGTCACAGGACGAAAATGGCTTTGTCCTGGCTGTTGAAAATGCAAATGAATTCCGGTTCAACTGGATTGCCATGGCAGAAAAAACTGAAACACCAGGTATGTCTGCACCAGAAATAGCACCGAACCTGAAATCACAACTCGACATTGATGAAGCTAAAAAATCACAACTTCGGGAGGAACTCATGCACGATGGACCTCAAAATACGATGGAGTTGAAAGGTAAAAATGCCAGTCAATACGGAACAAAAAAATACTCAGACCAAAAAGATCAATAAATAAGTCGATTCATCATAAATCAAAGGGGAACAGGAGAGTGTCTGATCCCCTTTTTTTGTTTGTCACAAGCCATCAAGATCAACCCCACCGCCTTTGGTTCTGATTTTCAGGGATTTTTGCAATCTTTTAAATGTTAAAGAAATATTAAATGTCCTAAGTTTGTCATACGTATTTATTTGAATTTAGCCGTAATTTAAAGCAAATTTACAATGCATGAAAAGAATAGCATTAAGCATAGCGATTATTTTCATCCATCTGGTTTCTTCCGGTCAGGGATTTCAGAATTATGGCGCAAATATCACCATTGAACAGGAGGCCTTTATTCATACCGGCGATTATATGAATGATGAGGGTAGCAGCATTGACCTTGACGGAGAGCTTGAAATCAGTGGCAACTGGACTAACCATGCTTCTGGCGATGTTTTCATCAACATTGAAGACACACCGGACGGCTGGTTAAACATGCGGGGAAATGACAGTGTTTTCATCGGCGGAAGCCAGGCATGTAGGTTTGAAAATCTGCATCTGAACCAGGCATATCAGACCCTTACCATATCAGACAATAAAGTAGAGGGCAAGCTTAAACTCGGGGGAGTGTTTGTTTTACAAGCCCATAGCATCCAATTGCTAAACCCTTTACCGGAAGCGCTTTTGCATGAATCAGGATACATCCTGAGCGAAAGCCTTCCGGTAAACGGTACGGGCGACATCATCTGGCAAATTGGAGAAAACACAGGGAGTTATCATATTCCTTTCGGCGATGGCACAAGCAACAACCCCAATATTGCCATTAATCTTAATATTATAAAATCCGGCATTTCAGACATAGGGCAATTTGAGTTTACAAGCTATCCCAGCAATGCGGACAACCAACCTTTACCGGAAAATGTGAGTGTACCGGAAAACCCCGGACCACTGGCCTGCATCGACAGATACTGGAAGGTAAAACCTTTATACACAGTCAACCCAGATGTTTCCATAGAATTCTCATATAGCACCAATGATACAAACCCGACAGAAAACCTGAATTTAAATGAAGACAACCTCAGTGTATTACAATTTCACAGGGGGAACATGCACTGGGAACAATACAATTCATACATCAATACAGGGGGTATTGTTGGGATGACAGAACTTCAGGGGAACCAGCTTTTCGGCTGGTTTACCCTGGGTTCTGTTTTTCAGGAAAGCATTACGGAATTAAATATCCCAAATGGTATTACACCCAATGGTGACGGTTATAATGATACATGGACTGTTGAAGGATTAAACCTGCCTGAGGTATGGATTTACAACCGATGGGGAAATGAGGTTTTTTACAGCAAGCAATACGACAATTCATTTGATGGAAAAAACCTGCCATCAGGCCCATATTATTATGTAATCAATACGAATGGTGACATTCTCAAAGGTGATCTGAATATTTTACACTAAAGGCATGAAAGCACGTTTTCTGCATATCGTCCTGATTATCATCCTTGCAAGCCCGGGGTTGTCTGCTCAGCATCTGCCGAAATTCAGCCTGTGGGAAATGAACCAAAACAGCATTAATCCTGCAGCCTTTGTCGAACCTGAGCTCACCGCTAAATTATTTTACCGCAATCAATGGACCGGGTTTGAAAGTGCACCTGTTAATGCCGGTATAAACATCAGCAAAGGATTTGGTGGATTTTATACCGGACTTGTTTACCATAACGATAAGGCCGGAATCTTTCAACAAAACATGGTACAGGTACAGTACGCCTATAAGCTTTATCTGTCAAGGGATATCGCTATGAACATGGGCATCGCGGGTGGCATTAACGCCTATCGCATCAATTACCAGGAGCTTAATATGTATCATGCAGATGATCCACTGATATACTCAGCAGAACAAAGCAGCATATTGCCGGATTTTAATCTGGGCATAATGATCACCAATAAAATTCCGCAGCGAAGTTACGGAAGCAGTTCCACCAAAACACACGGCTTTCAGGCCGGAATTTCTGTACAACATCTCACATCTGCCATTGTCACCAATGAAAGCATCAGGGATAATTCTTATCTGTTAAGGCATTTTAATTTCAGCGGCAGTTTCCGGCACGAGTTAAACCGAGAGATTGATATGGAAGAATCGCTGCTTGCAAAATACGTAACAGGTGTTCCTGTACAGGCAGAGATTGCTGTGCGGGGCATATATCAGAACACATACTGGCTGGGGCTTTCATGGCGCTCAGTAAGTGATATTATATTAAAAACAGGCATTGAAATGAATGGCATCCTCTTTGGTTACGCCTGGGATCTCGGCTTAAGCAAAATACCAAATCATTCATCACATGAAATCGTACTTGGATACCGTTTCGGAAGCGGAGGATCCGTACCTAAATACTAAAACACAGAATTATGAAAAAGATACTGCTGACACTCTTGTTGATTTTTCTTGCGATGCTGAATCTGGTCACCGCACAAAATCAAAACGTGGCCATAAACAACACCGGTAACTTACCACATGCTTCAGCCATGCTGGATGTCTCATCCACTGAAAAAGGCATGCTCATTCCACGCATGAGCACTGCTGAACGCAACGCGATTTCATCTCCGGCAGAAGCATTGCTGGTGTATGATACCACTGAAGATGCATTTTATTATTATGATGGCAGTAACTGGACAGAAATTGGTGGCGGTGGCAGCGCAGGTGGCTGTGTCACGCTCAACGAAGCCTATAATTGCGGTGGCGATGGTCTGGGAAAAGACATCAGTGCCAATTACGGAGCTGTCAGCATTACAGCAGGCACTTCCGCCTCCAACAGCAATGCACTTGAAATAAGTTCAGAAAACGGAAGCAGTAGTACCCCCGGTAGCGGTATTTCCATTACTAACAGCGCCCATGGGGTTGCACTCTATGGCGAAACTACCGGCAGCGATAATTTATATGGAAGTATACAGGGCGTTGTCGGCACGCAAAACAACAATTCCAATCCTGACCAGTATCCGGCCGGTGTTTCCGGTTACTACGATGGTTCAGGCACCGGCGTCGGCCTGTGGGGACAAACGCAAGGTAACAGTGGAGGTGCAGGAGTTTACGGTCTGGCATCGAATAATAACTTTGGAGGCTATTTTGAATCATCTGCCTACCCGGGTGTGTACTGTGTAACCGGATCAGCATCAGCACAGGCATTGCAGGTTTCATCTGCAGGCGGCAGTTATACTAATCCCGGTGCAATGATTCGGGGGTATTCTCAATTTGACATCAGCACAAATGGAGCTTGCCATTCTGTACTCATGAACAATCTGGCCAGTGAGCCTACAATTTCACCCCAAGCTAATCAATACGGCTATATTGGCACCAACAACTATGCCTGGTATTACCTGTATTACCTGAATGCCGTACAGGTTTCACGGCGGGAAACTAAACGCGATATCACATACCTGGACAAACATCTTGGAAAGTATGTTATGCAGGATATTGAACAAATGAAACCTGCCTTTTACAAATACAAGGTGGAGACAGATAAATTTGATCCGGATAATCCAAGAAAATACCGTCCCAACATGCACATGGGCATCATTCTTGATGAAGCACCTGACTACCTGCAGGACAACGCATTCAGCGGTATTGACATATACGCACTCTCTACATTGACTCTGGCGGGTGTGCAGGAAAACCGCAAAGACATCAAAGAAATCACCAAAAAAGTGAGCGATTTTGGTATGGTAAATCCCGAAAGTCAGGAAATGTGGATAGAATTTGATGACAGTTTTTCCGGTAAGCTTAACCTTAATGCGAAACCGGTAGTAACTGCCACACCAAACCAGCAAGGCGTTTCTGTTTCTGTAAAAGATCAAACCAGAAACGGATTTATGCTTGTTACGGATAAGCCGGATGCCCAAAACCTGATGATCAACTGGGTGGCCATGGCCAAAACAAAAGTAAACGAAACACAACCCGCTGTAGATCCGGCACTTGAGAATCAGCTTGATGTACCTGAAACGGTAAAAACAGATGCACAAGACAAGCTAAAAACCCGGCAAGATGAGCCACTGGAATTGGCAACACCGGATATGAGCGGAACAAACAGGCAATACAAGCCTGAATAAAGAAATAGAAAAGGAGTTATAACCTGACATAAAAGGAGGTCATTATGAACCTGCGTAAACTAATTTTACGGATGGCTGTTGTTGTATGCATTGCCATCCCGACACAAGTAATATCACAAAATGTTGCCATCAACAGCGATGGCTCCAATCCCGATGCATCTGCTATGCTGGATGTATCATCCACAAGCAAAGGCATGTTAATTCCACGCATGACATCAGCCCAACGTACCAGCATTGGCAGTCCGGCCAATTCGCTGCTGGTATTTGACACCTCCACTGCCTCGTTTTGGTATTACGATGCCGATGCCGGAAGCTGGTCGGAACTCAGCGGCTCTGCAGGCGGTAGCTGCTACAGCCTTGAAGAATCTTATAACTGTGGTGGTATGGGTGCGGGACGAAGCATCACTACTGATTACGGCACCATAGCTTTAAACATGACATCCTCAGCCTCAAACACTGAGGCTTTATCCATTACAACAAATAAGGGAACAACATCAACACCAGGCAGCGGTATCAGTATATCGCATTCTGCGCATGGAACAGCACTTTACGGAGAAATCACCAAAAGTGACAATTTATACAGTGCCATTCAGGGAATTGTTGGATCATCCAATAGCAACAGCAGCAGTACAAGCTTTCCGTCTGGTGTCTCAGGATACTACGATGGTTCCGGTATAGGTGTAGGCGTTTGGGGTGAATCCATAGGCAATGGTTCATCGGCTGGTGCAGGGGTATATGGCCTTGCCAGCAACAACAATTTTGGAGGCCATTTTGAATCCAATAACTATCCGGGTATAAACTGTAAGACAAATTCCTCGGGGTCACAAGCGTTGCAGGTACAGTCTGCAGGGGCATCGTATACCAATCCGGCTGCCCAGATTGTAGGGATCACACAATTTGACATCAGTAGTAATTTCAACTGTCAATCCATAATACTGAACAATATTTCAGGTCATCCAACCATCGCACCTGAAGTTAGTGGTGGTTATGGTTATGTTGGAACAGGCAGCTACCCATTTTTTGCCATGGTTTCTGAAGGCTTTTACAATCCATCAAGGAAAAATCTAAAGCGCAATATTACATATTTAGATGAAAAGATTAAAAGATATGTTATGCAGGACATAAAAAAAATGAAACCTGCATTTTATAAATACAAAGAGGAGACAGATAAATTTGATCCGGATAATCCAAGAAAATACCGCCCCAACATGCACATGGGCATCATACTTGATGAAGCGCCTGATTACCTTAAAGACAATGCCTTTAGCGGGATTGATGTTTATGCGCTTGCTACTTTAGGCCTTGCTGGTGTACAGCAAGTAAATGAGCGCGTGGAAACCCTCGAACAAACAGTTCAGGATTTTGGGCTAATCACTATATCATCAAAGAAAACCTACATTGAGTTTTCCAATGATTTCAGGGAAGATTTGGGTGCAGATGATACTCCCGTTGTCACTGTCAGCCCGACACGGCAAGGCTTACAGTTTTCGGTTGAAGACCAAAACGGAAACGGCTTTTACCTTGTTTCTGACCAGGAACCTGAACAGGAAATCATGGTCAACTGGATAGCCATGGCAAAAACCTGTGTAAAAACAAGAAAGCCGGATATAGATGAGAATTTACAAAAGCAACTGGACGTTCCGGAAACCGTAAAAAATGATGCAAAAAAACGCTTTGACCACAAACAAACGGAACCCATGGAACTTATAAATCCAAATATCGGAGGAAGCCCTAAAAAAACAACTTCCAATTGATCTATCCTTAAAATTGGGGCATTCCATTCGTGGTTTAGTGAACGGCGGGGCATTGTCTCCGCCGTTTTTATGAAAAACCGTAAATAATTGTTACCTTGAAATCGATAAAATTCCAAATCATGCATTGCAAGTCACTGTTTATACTGTTTGTTTTCATTGCCGCACCTCTTTTCACACTGGCACAACAGGGAGACCCGGATGTGGAAATTGACACCGATGCACTCGACCGAAGCAGCAGGAAAACCATCAAAAACATGCTTAAATCGGCAGATAATTATTACAACGAAGGAACATTTGCCGCTTATCAACAGGCCTTACCGCTTTACCTTGAACTGCTGCAATCGTATCCTGAACACGCTGCGTTGAATTACAAAACCGGCATATGTTACCTGGAAACCAACAACAAGCAGGCAGCTTTGTCCTACCTGCAAACGGCAGAAAAGCATGCCCCAAACATCAGCCCTTACCTGAGCTGGAATCTTGGCCGGGCGTATCATCAGCAATACCGCTTTGATGAAGCCATCACCCATTACGAAACCTTCAAAAGCTGGCTACGCAGAAATGATGGCAATGTGGAAAAGGCCAATCGGAAAATAAGGCAGTGCGAACGTGGAAAAGCCATGGTTCAGGATTCTGTAAATGCCATAACTGAAATACCCAGTACGCTAAACTCAGCCTATCCCGATTATTGTCCTCTCATTATGGCCGATGAATCAGCCATGTACTTTACCAGCCGGCGTCCCCTGGAAAAGAATCCGACACTTGATCCCAACGATGGCCTGCCATACGAAAACATCATGCATTCTGTACGCACAGATAACAGGTGGCAAAAAGCAGAAAGCATAGGCCCGCCCATAAACAATGAAGATCACAATGCCACCGTTGGTTTGTCGGTGGATGGACAACAAATGATCGTGTACTTTCAGGAAGACCTGTACATTTCAAAGCTAAGCGGTGATGAGTGGAGCAATCCTAAGCCTCTTCCCCCACAAATCAACAGCCGTGACAATGAATCCTCTGCCTGCTTTTCCTTTGACGGCAAGGAATTATTTTTCATCCGTGGTCGCGAACCCGGAAACCCGGAAAGCAATGGCGATATATATCACAGCAAATTGCGGCATGGAAAATGGACGGAAGGCCGCCGCCTGAGCCGCAGAATCAACACAAAATACGATGAAGACGGAGTGTTTTTGCATCCCGATGGAAAGACCCTGTATTTCAGCTCCAAAGGGCATCAGGGCATGGGTGGTTTTGATGTGTACAAATCCGTACGAAACGAACACGGCAGATGGTCGGAACCGGTTAACCTCGGCTATCCGGTAAATACACCGGCTGATGATTTGTATTTTGTGCTTTCCGCAGATGGGAAATCCGGATGGTACTCAAGCTTTCGGCCTGATGGTGAAGGCATGCTGGACATTGTGCATATCAGTTTTCTGCCTGATACCATCAATGAGCCAACAGAGCAGCTCAGCATAACTGACAGTCTGCCCGAAACGGAACCAGGTCTCACACTTGTGAAAGGAACAATTCGTGATGGCAAAACCGAAGCTCCGCTAAAAGGCGATATCCGGATATTTGACGTTGCAAGCGGGGACAGCATTATGCAGACGCATTCCAATGCTTCTACCGGAAAATATCTGCTCTCACTGCCTGCGGGTAAGGGATACGCTATGGAGGTAAAGAAGGAAGGCTATGTCTTTTATTCCGATAATTTCAACCTGCCGGACAGTTCGGGTTTTCAGCAGGAAATCATTAACATCCGCCTTTACCCCATTGAAAAGGATGTACGAGTGGTGTTAAACAATATTTTCTTTGATCTGGACAAAGCAACACTGCGCCCTGAATCCCACGCAGAACTCGACCGCCTGAAACAACTCATGAATGAAAATCCGGACATCCGTGTGGAAATATCCGGGCATACCGACACTCAGGGAAATTATAAATACAACAAAGGCTTGTCAAAACGACGGGCTGCTGCAGTTGTGGACTATCTGACTAAAGCCGGGATAGATAAATCGAGACTGGAATCGCGCGGTGCCTCATGGGACGAACCCATTGCAACAAATGAAACAGAAGCAGGACGGCAAAAAAACCGTCGGGTGGAATTTAAAATTATTGATTAATCCGGATAAGCCGATCAGAGGATTAAAGGCCGATCAGAACAGCAGGTTTTTGGGTTTTGTAGCCATAAATGCTTTCAGGTAAAAGGGTTCATAATAAGCCACATCTTCAAAATCCTTAGCTTCGTACTTCCTTAAAGCAGTTGATATCATATGTTTTGCTTCCGGATCAATGCCTTCAACGAACATAGCATTTTCATGATGAATCACATTCTGACATTTCTCAGAACCATTGCCAAAAAACACCAGTTTATGCTTTTTCAGTTCATCCTGATAAGAGGTTTCATCAATAATTTTAGGTTCTACCGCTTCAATTATCTCACCGTTGGCATTGTATATCATCTGATACACTTCCATACGCCGGGCATCAATCATAGGCACAAAGAGATTGGCATTGGCATGCTCCATATGCTGCTCTTGTTTGTGAAATTGCAGATGATTGAACATGATTTCTAGGGTTGGCACAGCAATCAGCGGGATGTTGGAAGCATAGCACATGGCCTTGGCCACCGAAACGCCGATGCGCAGGCCAGTATAGGAACCCGGACCGGCGCTGACAGCAATTGCATCCGGCTTTTTTTCTGTTGATTTCAGTATGTCCTGAATCATCACCGTCAGGCTTTTGGCATGGCTACGGTCTTCCAGAATTATTTTCTCAGCAATAAGGTCCTGTCCTTCTGACAAAGCCACAGAACATGCTTTTCCTGAGGTCTCAATATGTAGAATCAATGGGCTCATTTTTCGTTATCGCTCTTATACAATTCCTGAATGCTGACTTTGTTCACCATCATACCATCTTTCAGAATTTTTGAAATCAAACTGTAAGGTGCACTTACAACCTCCTGTCCCTCTTCAAGTCCTGATTTAATCTCGATAAATTCGGTATCCTGTATGCCGGTTGTCACATCCGTTTGTTGTACTTTTTCGTCAGCGTATACATAAGCCACTTCTTTCATCGGTTTATCCAGATTGGCTTCATCTTCATTTCCGGAGGAGACCCCTGAAGTTTTCGCACTGTCCACACGTACGGTAACGGATTGAATCGGAACAGCCAGAACATCATATGCAATCTCGGTACGAATATCCACAGTAGCTGACATACCCGGTCTGAACGGGCTCTGCTGACCTTCTTTCAGCATATCATTGTATGATGATACCAATAGGCGTGTTTTCACCTCGAAATTGGTTACCTGGTCAGCTGCCAAGCCGGATGTGGTAGCTGAGTTTGCAATTTCGGTAACCACACCATGAAAGGTTTTATTCAGGTAAGCATCCACCTCAATATCTGCGGTGTCGCCCAGTTCTACTTTAATGATATCGTTTTCGTTAACGTCAACGGTAACTTCCATTACATTGAGGTTAGCAATACGCAGCATTTCTGTGCCCGCCATCATTTCTGTACCAACAACGCGCTCGCCCTCCTCCACATCAAGTTTTGATATGGTTCCGGTCATGGGCGCATACACACTTGTTTTGCGAAGGTTTTCAGCAGCCTCTTTCACAGACGCTTTGGAGCTGAGCACAGAAAATTCTGCAGCTTTAACGGATTGTACTGCTGCGTTAACATCAGCCTCTCCCATTTCAAAAGAAGCCACAGCATTTTCATATTCCGATTCAGATATTGTCCCGTCTTCGTAAAGCAGTTTTTGCCGGTTGTAATTCAGCTTTGTCTGGTTAAACTGAGCGCGTGTTTGTTCGAGTCGTGCACGTGCATTGGCAAGGTTTGCCTTAGCAGAATTCAGTGCAGCTTCGGCTCTGTCGAGGTTTGATTCATAAATATCGGGTTTGATTTTGAGCAAAAAATCACCTTCTTCCACCTGTTCGCCTTCTTTTATGTTGAGTTCAATGATTTCACCTGAAACATCGGGGCTGATTTTCACCTCGGTTTCCGGTTGCACTTTACCATTGGCTGTAACGGTTTCCATGATGGTATGCTTTTCAACGGGTGTACAGGCAACCTTATGCCCGATATCATCACCAAACCATCCTGATTTTTTGCCAACAACAGCCAGCACAATCAGGGCAAGTGTTGTTATGAGAATCACACGAATCCAAAATTTCTTTGTTTTTTTATGTTTTGCCATAATTACTGACTTAATGTAATGGGTTTACCCCGGTAAAAATCAAGAATTTTCTGTTTAAACACAAATTCATATTTTGCCTGAAGCAATTCAGATTCTGTATTGTTGAGTTGGGATTTGGCTGTGTTATATTCCAGTGAAGTTACCAACCCGACGTTGAATTTTTTCTCGGTATAGCGGAAGGATTCCTGCATGGCTTCAAGGGCTTTTTCTGTAGCAAGGTATTTCTTCATGGCAGCCCGGGCATCAGCGTGTGCCTGCTGTATTTCTTTCAGCAGTTGCTTGCGCGTGCTTTCAAGATTGTATTTTGCGCTTTGGTAATTGATTTTAGCGTTTGCCACGGATGAATTCACCTGCCATCCGTTAAAAATCGGAATGCTAAGGCCCAGGCTTATGGATGTGCTGGCGTTATCGCGCACCTGATCTGAAAATGGTTTTGTTCTGTAGGTATAATCAAAATTGTATTGATACACATCAAAAATCTCACCACCATTGTCTTGATTGATGGCATAACCGATGGGAATGGGATCTGCCGGGACAACTTCATCCACCTCCTGGCGGGCATCGCTGTACCCGGAGCCGTAAGATGCCGAAAGGCTAAGGCTGGGATATCGTCCGCTTTGAGCTATCGCAATATCTTCGCGGGCCATTTCAAGGTTTAACTGAGCGGCTTCAACCTCTGGCATGGTCATCTTAGCTTCGAGATAAACCTGATATGCTTCGGGCAAAAGCTGAGTTTCTTCAATGGCATCCATTCCGGGTGCGAGTATGCGAAAAGTTTTCACGGTATCCAGCTCCAGCAGTTGTTTCAGATTCAGGTAAGCCATTTCAAGGGTGTTTTCAGCTGAAACGAGTTGCAGCTCCTCATTGGCAAGCTGAGATTTAACTTCGAGCAGATTGCCTTGAGCCAGCGATCCGGCATCAACCAGTTTTTCTGTATTTTCCACCTGATTCCGGGTAGTAGCGACCTGAGACCGGCTGATATCCAAAAGCTCCAGATTGAACAACACATTGAAAAAAGCGTTGGCTATAGCTACGGACACATCATTCTTTGCCCGCTCAAGATCCTGCATGCCAGCCTCAAGGTTCAACTGAGACTTTTTGATCTCATGGTATTTCCGAAAACCATTGAATAAGTCCATGCGTGCAGAAATATCTGCATTCAGTGAGCTGGTATTATCCTCAGAAAATTCATTGGTATACATGTCAACCGACCGGCCAAATGTAAAATTCTGGTAGGCAGAAGCATTGACATTGGGCAAAACACTCATTTTTGATGAAAGAACCTGATTTTTCTGATAATCGGTGTTAAGCTCCTGTTGTTTAATGCTGATGTTGTTATCGATGGCGTACTGTATACAGCGTTCCAGCGACCAGGCATCCTGCTGACTGAATACATTCAGCGGAAAAAGAAATATGACAACTATTAACAGTCTGGCTTTATGCATGATATCTTGTATGTTTAACCGCTTAAAAAAGCACTCCAATGTACAAATTTTCATTATCATTCTGCCGAAAAAACCAATCGATTTACATTTTGGATTTAATCCCAGCACAATGTTTCTATACAAATATTCATTCAAAAAAGCACACAGACAAGCAAAGGGAAACGTTTAACAAACTTTTAACCAGAAAAAAAGGCAGGAAAAACCCTGCCTGATTCCAATCGTATTTTTTTTATAATCACATCATGTCGCCACTTTCAACTTCTACGGATTCATGATCCTCTTTCCTGCGTTCATAATCGTTAAGAATGTATGAAACAGAGATTTTAAACAAAGGTGATATCATATCAAAGGAAGACTCTGTGTAAAAATCATCCGTAAAACTTACACGATCAAATCCCATTGTGCCAAGCACATCATTCACACTGAAGGTGATATTGAGTGATTTATCAAGAAAGCTTTGCTTTACTGCTGCATTCACCATAAAAAACGAACCGCGTTCGCCCTGTGCAGTTACGGAAGGGCTCCTGTACATTCCAAAAAGCTGAAAGCGGGTATTTGTTTTCTTTATTTTAAAGGTATTGTTCATGCGGCCGCTGTAGGTAATTGTGCTCTTTTGGGTGCTTACATTATCCACCAAGGCATCCAGACTGTATTGATATACATCAGCGGTAAGGTTAAGGTTCCACCAGTCAAAGAAATTGAAATTGCTCATCATCTCCATACCATAGGATTCATCTGTACCAACATTTTCAAAACTGCTGATCAGGATATTGGGGTCATCAGGATCGGTTCTTGTGATACGTTCAAATTTATCATGTGTTTTGCGATAAAATGTTTCCAGGGCGATGAAATGTTTTCCAAACCGTTTTTGAGCATTCATTTCATAAGAGTCGATGTAAGCAGGGGCAAGCTCGGGATTCCCTTCTCTGTAGTTATACTCATCCATTTTCGATCTGAACGGATCAAGGTACCATGGCCGTGGCCTGCGGATACGTCGGGTATAACTGGCCTGCAACTGCACGTCCCATGGGATTTTTCGTGAAATGTGAGCACTGGGAAACAGGTCAAACTGATTGAAAGCCCATTCCTGGTTAAGCACATTGCTTGTAAAAATCCGGTTTGTGTATTCGGCACGCACCCCTATCATAAAATCAAATTTTGCCAATCTGTTGGTAAATGTTGAATAAGCAGACTGCACATGCCGGTTAAAATCTATATCATTAAACTGAGAGCTATCATTAACATAACTCCCCTGGTCCCAGATTTGATATTCGTATTCTGTGAGGCCAACACGGTTTCTGAACTGATAACCGGCTTCAAACTTTCCGTGTTCAGAAAACGGGAAGGTATAATCAAGTTTTGCACGCATACGGGAATTCTGTCCATCTTCAAGTGCACGCTCTTTCACCGGATCAACATTGGTGAGAGCCTCAAAATCAGAATTGGTAAATTCCTGACTAAAACCTGAACTTTCATCGGAAACCACACTGCTGTAATAAAGGTAAGCCTGCACGTCATGACCGGAATCGTCAAATTTATGCTGATAATTGATATCCCCGCTCAGATAATCGCTTTGCACACCGAATCCACTTTCGTTGATGTAGTAGACATGGTCCGCTTCTGTATCTGTAAAAGGCTTTTCCGTGACATCGGTATAATACTGATCGTATCTGGATACCCCGGAGCGTTCAAATTTTCTACTGCCATACTCCCCTGAGACTGTAAAGATATCCTGGTCTGTCATGTAGTAATCTACTCCGGCGCGTGCATTATAACCGCCATGGTTCATTTCGTTTTCCCCCATCACATCATTCACAAAAACGGAATCTGAAAATGTTGCACGCAGGGATTCGGATTCAGAACGGCGTTTTCTTTCATTGTAACTTCCGCTAACGAAGAAATTGAATTTACCGGTTCGGGCATTCACCAGGAAATCAGCATCTAAGGCATTAAAGGAGCCATAAGATAAATTGAAGTTTCCGTTGATTCCTTCCTTTTCATCTTCTTTCATGATGATGTTGATGATACCGGCCGTTCCATCGGGATCAAATTTCGCTGAAGGGTTGGTAATGATCTCAATGTTTTCAATGGAGCTGGCAGGTATTTGCTGCAGTGCTTCACTACCTTCAAGAGGGGTTGGTTTACCATCAATCAATACAGTAAAACTTGAGCTTCCCCTTAACTGTACATTGCCTTCAATATCTGTCTGCACAGAAGGCACATTTTCCAAAACATCCACAGCATTGCCTCCTGCAGAAGTAATATCCTGGCTTACGTTAACAACTTTTTTATCGATTTTGTAATCGATGTGTTTTCTGTCGGCTCCCACTTCCACATCGTCCAGTACTTCTGCGGCCATTGGCAATTCTACTGTACCCAGGTCTTTAAAGCGTGATGAAGATGACAATTCTATGTCATCGGTACGCTGCATCTTATACCCAATAAAATCCACCTCAACGTAATATTTACCAAATGGTACTGAGCGGATAACAGCCAGACCTTCAGGGTTTGTAACGCCTCCGGTGACAAGGCTTGAATCCTTCACAGAAAATATAACCACATTGGCATATTCAATGGGTGTGTTGGAATTCTTTTCAATCACTTCCACTTTAATTACGCCTCCTTTGGGTGGTCCGTCTGGTCGTTTTCCCTGCCTGTTTCCCTGTGCAAATGCGGTTAAATACACGAAAGCTGTTAGCAGCAAACTTAATGCAATCCGTTTTCTCATAGTATTAATTCTTTCCTTGTTGTCACTGATGCCTGCAAACCGGCAAAAATAACTTGTCCAATTCGCTTTAGTTAGACACGGAAAGATACCAATGGTTTAACTACACAGAACAAGAATGCCATATTTTTAGATAACTTTAACATATAAGGATCACAAAGGGACTTCATTTTACCCGATTGGATTTCTGGTACATCTTGCAAATCCGTGTAAACTGTTGTACATTTACCTTTGTTATGAAAGCAATGAAATCCAAAGAATTTGGTGATATGGGTGAGGATATGGCTGTTAACTACCTCGCCTCCATGGGTTACCGCATACTGGACAGAAACTGGCATTTTGATAAAAAGGAGCTGGACATTGTCTGTGAGCAGGATGACCTGCTTGTGTTTGTGGAGGTAAAAGCCCGGCAGGATACATGCCTTGAAGATCCCACACGAGCCATCACAAAAGCAAAAAAACGCTTTTTGATAAAAGCAGCCAATGCTTATATTGATTTGAATGAGCGGGATGAAGAGGCCCGCTTTGATGTGATAACTATTCTGTTGGACGAAAAAGGTGCTCCTACCCTGACACATTATGAATCGGCTATCTTGCCGGAATTATAAACTGATATGAACGCACCCAAAATTGAAGGTATTATAAAAGCGCATGAGCGGATATTAGGGCATGTCCATAAAACGCCTGTGTTAAGCTCTGAAAGCATAAACTCGATTACGCAAAGCCATTTATTATTCAAATGTGAGAATTTTCAAAAAGTGGGTGCTTTCAAGTTTCGTGGAGCTACCAATGCTGTAAAAAAGCTCAGCACGGATGAGCTTAGTCGTGGCGTATGCACGCACTCGTCGGGGAACCACGCTCAGGCTCTGAGTCTGGCAGCAAAACAGGCCGGTACAAAGGCCTATATTGTCATGCCCGAAACCGCACCCCGCATTAAAGTGAATGCCGTAAAATCATACGGAGCCGACATCTTTTTCTGTAAACCAACGCTGGCAGCACGGGAAGAAAAGCTTGAGGAGGTTCAGAAACGTACCGGGGCACATTTCATTCATCCATATAATCATCCGGACATCATTGCCGGGCAAGGCACTGCTGCTTTTGAACTGATAAATGATTATCCCGATCTGGATTTGATCATGGCACCGGTAGGTGGTGGCGGACTAATGGGCGGCACATCCATTGCGGCGCACAGTATGGCTCCGTCAATGGAAATTTATGGAGCCGAACCTGCCAATGCCGATGATGCCAAACGCTCCCTTGAAAGCGGCAGGCTGATTCCATCTGTCAATCCCAATACCATAGCCGATGGCTTACTGACATCGCTGAGTGATTTAACATTTCAGATTTTATCTGACAAACTGGATGGTATCCTCACTTGCACAGAAGACAGCATACTTCAGGCCATGAAACTGATCTATGAGCGGATGAAAATTGTGGTAGAACCCAGCGGAGCGGTGCCACTGGCTGTTGTGCTTGAGCATCCGGATGTTTTCAGAAACAAACGATGTGGCCTTATCATTTCCGGAGGCAATCTGGACCTTGCACGCTTCGATTTTTCTGCCTTTTAAAGAGACTGTTTTTATTACAATGAGATGTTTGTGCATAGGCATATGCCCCTGCTTATCACAAAAATCATGAATCAATTTGATCATTAAAAAAAACTTTGTATATTTCGGTATTGAAAACCAACTAAGCTGAATTTATGAAACGACTTTTACTCCCTTTACTGGCATTTTGCCTACTGTTTTCCCTGAATCAAAATGCACATGCACAGGACTGCACACCGGATGAAACGGTAGTCGACACAGCAAACCCCGGCCAGATAGAGCCGGATAGTTTACCACCAGCGGTTGTAGACGAAAACTACGATGTGGAAGTGACCATAATTCCACCGGCATCCACGGATGTTATGGGAAGCACTGTTGAACTGGAAGCCATACGGATTGACAGCATTGGCAACCTGCCTCCTGGCCTAAACTGGTACAAAAACGAAGATGTGTTTTATGTTACCGATCCTGTAACCCACTATTGCGTTAACCTGTATGGCGTTCCGGAAGAGCAGGGCGATTTTCAGCTCACGCTGTACATTACAGCCATTGATGCTATCATGGGACTGGAAACGCCGGTGACAGATGATACGTCAATGAATATTGTGGTCAACGGACCGGTAGGTATTCCACATCTGGCTTCAGACTTTAACCTTAGCGCAGCATTTCCGAATCCGTTTAGAAGCCAAACAAGCATTAATTTTACAGCCGCAAAACAGGGAGAAGCAGAATTAAATGTATACAATTTGCTTGGAAAACTTATTTATAAAGAACGCTTGCAAGCTTCATCCGGAAAAAACCGCTTTGAATTCAATGGGCTGGAACTGCAGGCAGGCACATACATTTACACAGTAGAAATACATGGCAAGAAAGAAACAGCACGACTTATAAAATCAGAATAATACCTAAGACCAAATCATAAGTTTATAAAGGCTGGCTAAATCGCATGAATGGTCAGCCTTTATTTTGCTAAAGACTCAGACAAGCTATACGGAACAGAGGGGATCAGACAAATTTTTTGGGCGAAAAGACTAAGGCAGGCATCTAATTCAGATAGTTTGAGGTAATCATTTATGTATCCTTTATTCTCGTCATGCAGATGACTGGTCAAATATTGCCTACTGAAAAATGGCAATTTACCAACTTTTTTGCCTGTCCGTTTTTTAACCATTCAATGACTGAATGAATGCGCCGGTTTGTTAGTGTATCATTAGCTCAGAAACAAAAAGCGCTGCCATAATGAGGCAACGCTTTCTGATTCCGTTTATTTGGGTTGAATTTATTCGCTTTTGGCGTCTTCGTGTTTCAATACCACACGGATGTATTCATCGGTATTGAAATAGGTATTGGCTGCTTTTTTCAGTGACTTGTTGCTGAGCTTTTTGATGTATTTTGGATATTTTTCGATATCCTTTTCTTTCATGCTGCCCTCTTCAATCTCCTGAAGTTTAGCAAGCCAGAAACTGTTTTCCTGTAGGTTATCTTCCCAGGCACGACGTTGCTTTTCAATTACTTTGTTAAGATCAACATCTGTGGGACCGTTTTCCTGAAGTTTTTCAATTTCAGCAAAAACCCCTTTGGTAAGCTCTTCCACGCGTTCGGGGTCGCAGGAGAAGAAAACTGTAATGTTGTATTCCTCTTCCGGGATTCTGGAGGCACTGGGGTAGGCCCCAATGGTATAAACACCTGATTTTTCTTCTCTGATTTCTTCCAGAAGCTTGGTTGAGAGCACTTTTGCTATGGAATTCAGCTCAAGGCGATCTTTCACAGCATAATCCATATCACCGTGGAAATTGATTATCACCATAGATTTCGGATCTGCTCCTTTATAAACGGTTTTATCAACGATGCCCGATGGGGGATCGATGTTATGGTTTTCGTATGTCTCTTCACGGTTTACTTTTGGCAGGCCGCCGAGGTATGTTTTAACCATATCTTTTACTTCATCGGGATTGATGTTACCAACAAAGTAGAATGTAAAGTTACCGGGATCACCAAAACGTTTGTTAAGGATATACCGTGTTTTGTTAAAACTGCTTTCATCTAGTATTTCCGAGGTCATTGGCCGCCTTCTGGGATGATGATTTGACATAATCACCCGAATGCTGTCCTGCCATACTGATTGGGGATCGAGACTTTTGTTCTCGAGATTGGCTTTTTGTTTGCTCAGGTATGCATTATAGCCGGTTTCAGTAACCCGTGGTTTGGTAAAAGAGAGGTGAATCATCTTCATCAACTCTTCAAAATCACTCACATTACTTTTGCCACTGAGACCTTCTTTGTTTTCAGAGATGTACGGACGCAGGCTGACGCTTTTATCAGAAAGGTATTTGTCAAGCTGGGTACGGTCAAAATCACCAATACCACTTTCGCCGGAAACATCATCAGCAATTCTGGCTGAGATATAATCATCCAGATCGGCAAGGGAGGTGCCACCTAAACTTTTGGCTTCAAAGAGAATTTCGTCGGATTTAAAATCGGTTTGTTTGAGGATAACACGCACGCCGTTCTCAAATTCCCAGGCGGTGTAACCCAAATCATCATTTGTTTCTTCGTCCACAATTTCACCGGCTTCAGGTTCATCCGCAATAAGTGGTTTGTCAACCACCTCATCAACATAGGCTTCGGTTTCTTTTGCAGATACTTCCTGGTATTTTGTCAGCACTTCTGCTTCTTCCGGAATAACCACGCCTTCTTTTTCAGGAAGCATGGAAACAATCACCGTATTTTCATCCGTGATGAGTTCTTTCACTTTTTGGTTAACATCTTCAGTGGTAATAGTAGGGACATACTTTTGGTACAGCTTATATTCATATTCAATACCCGGCACAGGATCGTGCGGATAGAGGTAATGCCGTTTGAATTCTTCAACAAGTGAATTTGATTTGCGTTTATTGCGCTCATTATATGCCTTTTCAATTTGCTTGAGCATAGATGATTTTGCACGCTCAAGTTCTGTATCCACAAAACCGTGCTGTTTTGCTCTCTGGTTTTCAGTAACAAGGGCTTCAAGTGTGGTCATCACATCATTGTTACGCACAATGCCAAAGTTCATAAACACGGATTTTGTACCGATAAAGTTCATATGGGCAGCGTATGCCTGGGCAAATGGCGGATTTTCCTGCATAGTCAGTTCACGCAGGCGGTTGTTGAGCATGGAACCTATCAGATCGGAAACCATTTTAGCCTTGTAATCGGCCACCGTTTCAAGTTTAATAATAGGATGCTTTGTGTAAATCTGTACGGCAGCCATGCGGGCTTCGGGATCTGACGCCACGGACACGAGTGTTTTTTCATGTTCGGGAATGTCAACAAGCTCCCGTTTTTTTGGATTTTCCTTAGCGGGGATTTCACTGAAAACCTTTTTCACTTTGGCTTCCATCATTTTTTCATCAAAATCACCAACAATAACCAGTGCCTGCAGGTCGGGGCGATACCATGTATCGTAAAAATCAATCAGTGTCTGGTGAGCGCAGTTATCAACAACATCCATGGTACCAATTGGCAGGCGATCGGCGTATTTTGAATTATAAAATACCTTGGGCAGGTATTCGCGCATCATTCTGTCCTGAGCACCCTGGCCCATACGCCATTCTTCGTGAATAACGCCACGCTCTTTGTCAATTTCTTCAGGATCATGAGAAACGTATGCAGCCCAGTCGTGGAGCACCAAAAGGCCTTTGTCAAGCATTTCGGCACTGTCCATAGGGATGGTAATGCCATACACCGTTTCATCGAATGATGTATATGCATTGACATCGGCACCAAACTCCATACCGGTTGATTCGAGGTAGTCAATCAGCTCATGCTTGGGGAAATTTTTGGTTCCGTTGAAGGCCATATGCTCATTGAAGTGAGCCAGCCCCTGCTGTTCATCAGTTTCCTGAACAGAACCGGCATTAACCACAAGTGTAAGCTCAGCACGGTTTTCTGGTTTGGGATTGGATTTAATGTAATACGTTAATCCATTGTCAAGTTTACCATGAGTTACATCATCGGTAAAGGGAATTTCATCGCCCGGATTCATTTGTGCAGCCAGACTGAAAGACATCAGAACAGCAAGCACAATCAGGATTTGTTTTTTCATAATAATTACAGGTTTAATTTTTCCAAAGTATCAAGCAAATATAAGAAAGCCTTTGCAATACTGCACTTAATAATTTGTTAATTGAATAAAAACATTTTCCGTCGCACTGGGTTACTCTGGATTCAAGCTTTCACCACATGATTTACAGTAGTCAGCATCCTTGTCATGGTCGCCTTCACCACAATGCGGACAAATTCTCCCTTTTTCCCGTTTCCTGGCCATTTCCACCGTAACAATTCCTGTTGGAACTGCAATAATGGCATACCCGAGTATCATGGTAAAGCTGGCAATAAACTGTCCGATCGTGGTTTGTGGTGTGATATCACCAAATCCCACGGTTGTTACAGTAACAATTGTCCAGTATATCCCGCGGGGAATGCTGTCGAAACCATGTTCAGGTCCTTCAACCAGGTACATCACCGTTCCGACTACTAAAATCACCATCACCACACCAAAGACAAATACTGAGATTTTTGCCCATGAATCCTTTAGTGCTTTCAGTATGACATTACCCTGCCGCAAATAACGGGTGAGTTTAAACACTCTGAAAAGCCTCAACAGACGCAATGAGCGGATAATTGCCAAACTGTGAGTACCGGCAAATATCAAGCCCAGGAATGTTGGCAAAATGGATAACAAATCAATTATGCCATAAAAGCTTAATACATATTTTTGCGATTTGCGGCTGATGATAATTCTGAGAACATATTCCAGCGTAAACAGTGCTGTAACAACATATTCAAACATTTTTAAGGCCTGCCCGTATTTATCAGCAATTTCCGAGACACTCTCAAGCATAACAGCCAGAACATTGGCAAGGATTATTACCAGCAGCACAACATCAAAAATTTTACCGGCCGGTGTATCGGTCAGAAAAATTATACGGTATAGCTTTTTTCGGATGTCTTGCATAATGCTTGAATTATCACGCATAAAATTACTAATTTTGATGAAAATGAAAAACCGCAGCGTATGGATTACAAATCAGAAATCAAAACCCAGCTCATTGAGGCTTCTGATCTCATTGCAAAACTCTCTGAAGATGAACAGGCCATGTCTTCGGTGTACAAGGCTGCAGAAATGCTTGTCATGGCGTTTGAAAACGGGAACAAAGTGATTAGTTGCGGAAATGGCGGCAGCATGAGCGATGCCATGCACTTTGCAGAAGAGCTAACCGGACAGTACCGGAATCATCGCCGGGCTTTACCTGCTCTTGCGGTCTCTGACCCTGGTCACATTACATGTACAGCCAATGATTTTGGTTTTGAATCTGTTTTTTCACGCTTTATTGAAGCTCACGGGCAGGCGGGCGATGTGCTGTTTGCCATCAGCACCAGCGGAAATTCAGCTAACGTGTTAAAGGCAACAGAAACAGCACGCTCGCAGGGAATGAAAATTATTTCCCTTACGGGTAAAAACGGTGGAAAACTTAGTATGCTCACCGATGTTGAGATTCGTGTACCGCATGATGGGTATGCAGACCGCATCCAGGAAATGCACATAAAAATCATTCATATTCTGATTGGTCTGATAGAAAAAATCATGAAGATAGCCTGATTAGGCTA
>CAYQMB010000024.1:0-32427 GCA_964418565.1 uncultured Bacteroidales bacterium
CGCTGAGCCGGATGGTAAATGGCTGAGTACTGATACGTCAGCTATGTATCAACATCACTTGCCGGATAGTTTTCCTGTAGGCGTGGTTATGAAATACCGTAAGCCTCAGGACAGTGTTGTCAGGGAGCTAGTATACCTTAGCATTGATCTCACCGACAGAGCGCTTGACTCTGCAGGTTACCTTCCGTTTATTGAAAAAGCGGCACAAAACCGCAGTGTTTTGCTTAAAGCGGCTTCTTACCTTCCGCACAAACCACATTTTTCGGATGTTCATGATGCCGTAATGGCTGGTGCCTTGCAGGTTATTACTGATCCTACAGGTATCCCGTTTTCCTCTTTTGATGATGAGGAATGGTCAGTTGAGGTATACGGTGAATACGGCGGACCGATTAATCTGTTTAAAACCCGTGTGCAGGACGATCTTGCTGTCTATTGTGAAGAAAACAACACAGAACCCTTGCCGTTTCGCTTTGGTTACCATCCCGGAAAATGGCTGCTGATTGATGCCGTGCGGAATTAATTCAGTGACTTTGTGATTGTATCTGCATTGCTGATAAGCTGGTCATAATGCTCAGGTTCAACAGGCATGCGGTAGTTTGCCGGGTTGATGTGTTTTCCGTTTATGCGTATCTCATAATGCAGATGAGGGGCTGTAGATAAGCCGGTATTGCCAATGTTTCCAATTTTTTCACCTCTGACAACTTCCTGGCCTTCCTTTACAATGATTTTGGACAGGTGACCATACAATGTGCTGATGCCATTTATTCCGTGGTCAATGATGATGTAATTTCCATACCCGTTGTGTCTGTTTCCGGCATAGGTTACTGTTCCTGCTCCGGGAGCATAAACAGGTTTACCATAAGGGGCAGTGAGATCAATCCCCTTATGGAAATGAATTCCACCCACGATGGGATTTATGCGGTAACCATAATTCGACCCCAGGCGGGTTAAATCATTATTGTGAATCGGTGTTACCACAGGCAAACGGCGTAAACGTTCAGACTCTGCATTTAATGATTTGGTGAGCTCGACAAACGACATGTTTTGAACCTGCATGCGCTTGTTGATTAAATCCAGTTTTCTCAAAACATCAATGATGAGATCGGAGTGTTCTTTGCCGGACAGATCTTTATAAAGGTTCGCACCTCCGTAACCTGCTGTTCGTAGTCGATCCGGAATGCTGTCAAGTTCTGCAATAACACGGTATTGATGATTGTCGTGCATTGCAATTTTATCCAGATTGTTATCGTAAAAACGGATGCTGTCGCTAATTTGTTCAAGGTCATTGCTCAGGGCCGCTTTTTCCTGCTTCAGGCGTTTTTCATCGGGTGTCTCGAAAACGGTAATGAACAGCAGGAAAAATATAAATCCCGTACCCGCAGAAATAAGGGTGCCCGGGAAAAATTTGCGTATGAACATGCGCAGATTGTAACGCTGGCGCTCAAATCTTAAGGCTTTCTGATTGTATTTGAATATGGGTTTTGCCATATTAATTTTCTTTTCGTCTTTTGTCTTATTCTTTGCAGAAGAAGGCGCAAAATTACGAAAAAACTGTACATTTGCAAGTTAATAAAAATAATTGATTAACAATAAATCGTTGACAATATGACATCTAAGGAAATCAGGCAGACGTTTCTGAACTATTTTGAGAAGCATAATCATACAGTGGTTCCCTCGGCGCCCATGGTATTAAAGAATGATCCAACCCTAATGTTTACCAATGCGGGCATGAATCAGTTTAAGGAATATTTTCTGGGACATGCCAGTCCTAAAAACCAACGGGTATGCGATTCTCAGAAATGCCTCCGGGTTTCCGGAAAGCACAACGACCTGGAAGAGGTCGGTCATGATACCTACCATCATACCATGTTTGAAATGCTTGGCAACTGGTCTTTTGGTGATTATTTTAAAGAAAAAGCCATTAATATGGCATGGGAATTACTGACAGGCGAATTTGGCATTGAAAAAGACCGCCTGTATGTTACCATTTTTGAAGGCGATGAAGAAGATGGTCTTTTACCCGACACAGAAGCCGGAAAGTTCTGGAAAAAGCATGTGGATGAATCCCGGATTTTACCAGGAAATAAAAAAGATAATTTTTGGGAAATGGGTGAAACCGGTCCGTGTGGCCCGTGTTCTGAAATCCATGTTGATATCCGTTCAGATAAAGAAAGAAACGAGCAGGATGGGGGAGAGCTGGTAAATCAGGATCACCCCCAGGTGATTGAAATATGGAACCTTGTTTTTATTCAATACAATCGCAAAGAAAATAACAGCCTTGAGAGCCTTCCACAGAAGCATGTGGATACAGGTATGGGATTTGAGCGGCTGTGTATGATTCTGCAGGGAAAACAATCCAACTACGATACAGATTTGTTTCAACCCATGATTCGGAAATTATGCACACTTTCTGGTGCTGCATATGGGGAGAAAAAGAAAGTGGATACTGCCTTGCGTGTCATCTCTGACCATGTGCGGGCTGTGAGTTTTGCTATTGCCGATGGTCAGCTGCCCTCCAATGTCAAAGCCGGCTATGTTATCCGTAGAATTTTGCGCCGTGCTGTGCGTTACGGATATTCATTCCTGGGCTTTCGGGAGGCTTTTATGTTTGAACTTGTTCCTGTGTTGATTGAATCCATGGGTGAGGCCTTCCCCGAACTAAAGGCCCAGAAAAACCTTATAGGCAAAGTGATGAAAGAAGAAGAAAATGCTTTTTTCAGGACGCTTTCCCGTGGCATGGATATGCTGGATAAAATCATCAAAGAAACGCTTGATAACGATTATCGCATCATATCAGGAAAAGATGCCTTTGCACTGTACGATACATATGGATTCCCCTTTGACCTGACAGACCTTGTTGCACGCGAATACGACCTTGTGGTGAACCGTAAGGAATTTGACAAGGCGATGGGTGAACAAAAAGAACGGGGCAGAAGCGACGCAAAAAAATCAACCGGCGACTGGATTGAGCTAAAAGCTGATGATGTCGAGGAATTTGTTGGTTATGACCAGCTTGAAGCTGATGTGTTTATCACAAAATACCGTGAAGTTAAACAGAAAAAAGGCAGCATATATCAACTGGTGTTTAACATTACCCCGTTTTATGCCGAAAGCGGCGGGCAGGTTGGTGACAGAGGATACATCGCCAACGGAAAAGAACGCATCGAAATTATTGATACAAAAAATGAGAATAACCTCACGGTTCACCTTGTTAAGAAACTGCCTGAAAACCTTACAGGTGAATTTGTTGCCCGTGTTGATGACAATGCCAGAAAAAATGCTGCCAGCCATCATACAGCTACCCACTTGATGCATAAAGCCCTTCGCGATGTTTTGGGAAAACATGTGGAGCAAAAAGGCTCCCTTGTACATCCGGATTACCTGCGCTTTGACTTTTCGCATTTTGAAAAACTCAGCGAAGAGGAAATCGAGCGTGTTGAAAAGCGTGTGAATGAGGCCATTCGTTGCAATACAAAGGTTGAGGAACACCGTGCAATGCCCCTGGATGATGCCAAAGAAATGGGCGCCATGTCATTGTTCGGTGAAAAATACGGTGATATTGTTCGCGTGGTGAAATTTGGTGAATCTGTGGAGCTGTGCGGAGGTACACATGCTGAGGCCACAGGTGAACTGGGCTTCTTTAAAATCACGATGCAAACATCTGTGGCAGCAGGCATCCGTCGTGTTGAGGCTGTGGCAGGTAAGGCTGCAGAGACGTATATCTCTAATCAGTTAGATACCCTCAAGCGTATCCGGGAAACCTTTAAAAACCCGAAAGATGTTTTGCATGCATTGGATAACAGCCTTAAGGAGCAAAGCAAAATGCAAAAAGAGCTGAAAGCGTTGCAGAAATCCATGGCTGAAAAGCTTATCGCTGAACTGGAAAACAAGGCTGTGGAAATAGGCGATTACAAGCTGATTACAGCGCAGGTGGAAGCCTCAAATCCCAATATGCTAAAAGATATGGCATTCAGATTCAGGAACAAGGGGACTGTGATGGTTGCCCTTGCTGCCAATATAAAAGGCAAACCGAATATGGTGGTGATGATTCCCGATGAGCTGACAAAAACTCATGACCTGAATGCCGGAACCATTATCCGCGAAGCTGCAAAAGCATTTAAAGGCGGGGGTGGCGGACAGGCTTTTTTTGCAACTGCCGGAGGCGCTGACCCCAGTGGCATTGATGCTGCTTTGTCCGAAGTGAAAAAGCAAATCAACGCACGCCTGCAAAATTAAGCGAATAAGCAGCTGCTTATTCCTTTTTGCCAAGCTGCTCTTTTAGATCATTGATGTCCTGCTGCATGTTGGCAATGGCTTTGTGTATTTCAATATCCGGCGGCAGGGCGTCGGGCATATCCGGACTGATGTAATGAACAAATTTCCAGATTTCCATGATTTCTGTGGCCGGGATACTGTATGGCTGATATTCAGGATTTAATGAATGAAGTTTGACCTCCTTCTTGCCTTTTAAATGATTTTCCATGATTTTAAACACAATGCCGTCATTCAGGGTGAGTACTATCACTGCGTCACCATCTTTCAATGCCTGCCAGTTTTGTACATATTCTCCGGTAACCCAGGATCCCGACGGAATTGGGAGCATGCTGTCCCCGGTAATCTGAAATGTCCTGTATGTTCTGTTTGATGACAAAAAAGGAAGCCTGAAACTTGGCAACTCACGTATGAATTCCGGATCCGCATATCCGCGCGTGTAGCCGGCCTTGGCCTTGTCGTTTACCAGCTCAATGTTTTCCTTGTTGTCGCCCTGAACAGTATGACTTAAAACCCGGAGGTTACTTCCCTTGACATAAGCATCTGAGCCGCTCTCCAACATCTGAATTTCCCGTTCGGAATAATTGCTTAAATTCTCCCGCAGCAGCACATCAGACGGAATGTTAAAATAGTCGGAAAAGTTTATCAGCGTTTGTAAATCCGGTTCTGCTACGTTGTTTTCGTATCCGCTTAATGTGGATCGCTTAAGGTCCAGGGCATGCGCCACATCACCCTGGGTGCGTTTTTTGCGCTTTCGTAAAAAACGTATGTTGTTCTGAAAATACATAGATGTCTTACTTGATTAAATATACGTCAAAATTATGACAAAAAAATTGGATAACAGGGGCGTAATTTTATTTTTATATTTTCGCTGGAAATGTTCTTTGAAATGTGTATTTTTGTGCGAGAACCTATACCATGAAACACTATTTGAAAATAGTTGCTGTATTTCTGCTTGTTGTGTTGAGTAGCTCGCTCAGCGCTCAGAAAGTAGGCCTTGTGTTAAGTGGCGGAGGCGCAAAAGGCATGGCGCACATTGGTGTTATTAAGGCTCTTGAGGAACATAATATTCCCATTGATTACATTACAGGTACAAGCATAGGTGCTATCATCGGATCTTTATACAGCATGGGATATTCACCTGATGAAATGGTGGAGCTCTTTAAAAGTAAGGATTTTGAAAACTGGTATCACGGAAGGATAGACGAAAATTATATCTATTATTACAAGTGTTATGATACCAAGCCTGATATGCTGAGTCTGGGTATTCAGCAAAAAGATTCTAGTCTGAGCATTGCTTTGCCTACCAACCTGGTTGCTTCACCACCCATGGACCTGGCTTTTTTGCAGATGTTTTCTCAGTCTGCTGCCGTAGCAGATTATGATTTTGATAATCTGATGGTCCCCTTCCGGTGTATGGCTACTGATGTGTATAACAATAAAGCTGTTATGCTTGATTCCGGTGACCTGGGTCTCGCCGTAAGGGCTTCAATGACATTTCCCCTGTACTTTAAACCCATTAGCATTGACGGAAACCTGCTGTTTGACGGTGGAATAATTAACAATTTTCCTGAGGATGTTATGCGTAAAGAGTTTTCCCCGGATTTTATGATTGGCAGTAAGGTGGCTTCACTTACAGAAAAACCGGAGGATGACCAGCTGCTCGAACAGATTGAAAATATGATTATGGCTGCAAATACGCGCTATGAGATCAAGCCGGAAGATGGTGTTGTTGTCGCTAATGAGTTTAATGATGTGGGATTGCTTGATTTTAACAGGGTGGATGAATTATACCAGCGAGGGTACGAAAGCACCATGAGCCTTATGGATTCCATCAAACAGAGAGTGGATAGGCGTATCCCGCAGGATTCTGTGGACCTTGCCCGGGAAAATTTTAAATCCGGATTACCCGAGCTCATCATTGATAACATTTACATTGAAGGGGTTAATATTCAGCAGAAGCGATATATCCGGAAAAGCCTGAAGCAGAATAAGAAACTGCTTTCGCTTGAACAGTTTGAAAAAGCGTATTATCGCCTGATTGCTGATAATCAGGTAAAATCAGCCATGCCGGTTGGTAAATACAATAAAAAAACCGGCTTTTTTGATTTATACCTCAGGGTGAGGCAGGAAAAACCCTATCATGTGCGGTTTGGTGCAAACATTTCATCAAACTCCATTAATCAGGCCTTTGTTGGTCTGGATTATAAATACCTGGGCCGAAAAGCCTGGTTCTTTCATGCCAACATGCAATTCGGACGATTATATACGTCATTTCAGGGGCTAACGCGAATCGATTTTCCTTCAAAACTTCCGTTTTATCTGCAGGGCAGCCTTACCAGCAATCGCTGGGATTTCTTTAAATCCAGCCCAACCATGTTTTTTGTGGATGTCACCCCCGCCTATCTCATCCAGAATGAAAACAATGCTCGCCTGGACCTCGGTTTTCCCGTCGGATCGAAAGCCAAGCTGGAATTTGGTGGTGCTTTTGCCCGCATGAAAGATGAATACTATCAGACAAACAACTTTTTGCAAACCGATACCGCTGATATTACCCGCTTTAACCTGCTGACAGCCCATGTCAGGTTTGAACGCCGGACCCTGAATAATAAACTGTACCCGAATCAGGGGGCCTTTGACCTGATGGATGTTCGCTATATTCGTGGTAAAGAGGTGAACCTGCCGGGTACAACGTCTGCTGAAGAGGATGATTATGGCAATCAACACGCTTATGGCATATTGAAATTTCACCATGAACAGTACAATGAACTGGGCGACTATTTTACACTGGGTACATCCATTGATTTGGTAAGCACCAACAAACAATTTTACAGGAATTACATATCTACATTGTTGTCTGCACCTGCATTTACGCCTACCCCGCATTCGAAAACACTGTTTCTGAAAAGTTTCCGGGCGCATAACTTTGCCAGTGCTGGTGTTAAAAACATCTTTACATTTACCGATGATTTAAATTTGCGGCTTGAAGGTTATGTGTTTGCTCCTCTGCGCGATATTTACCAGCAGGAGTCAGAACCACAGGTTTTTACACCTGTCTATTCTGATTTCTTCCCTGAGCTGCGTTTTACCGCCAATGCAAATCTGGTGTATGTGACACCGGTTGGGCCTGTGTCTTTTAGTGTGAATTATTACGATGAGGAAAGATCAAAATGGTTTTTTATGTTCCATTTTGGTTACATCCTCTTTAATGAGCGCGCTATTGATTAAGCAGAGTAAGGCAAAAACACAATATCCGCTTCAAGCATAACAGCAAATTCCTGTCCGGCTTCCAGCATGTCTTCATCTTCAGCTTCATATTCCCAGATAACCTGTAAGCCGGGGGTTGTGATTTTTTTTAGAAAATCATAGAGGTATTTGGCTGACAATGTGTTGAAATAATCCAGCCGGAAACGAAATGTCTGGTCCGCATTGCTTGCCTTCGCTTTGTCATGTACCTGACTGATTAACCTCTCAAAGAATGGTCTGGGATCTTCCGGTATGCAAATCCCGCGAAGTAAAAACGCGTTGCCTTCGGACTCATAGTGCAGAGCCGGCGTTTTTCCGGTCTTTTCAATCAACAGTTTTGACATACAATACGATTTTGGTTAGTACATAGCATGTGTTATGATAGTTTTGAAAAATAAACTCCGGTGGATACGAGGCTTTTAGGAACATTTGTAAAATGCCCGTTCCTTTGGCCGAAAAGGATTGATTTCTTTCCCTGATGATGTCCCTGATTTTTGCATGATTTTCATGCTGCATGATGTCTGTTTCTGATTGTATGTCCTCTCGTTGCGAATCAGTAACCGGATTAACTGACATCAATTGAATATGGTCATCCTCAAATGAAGCACCATACCATATATTCGTGCTTTTGCTGTGTCTCTCAGCGTTTTGCTTTAACTCAATGAAAAGGAATGCTGCCCTGTGAATAATGCCGGAGGCAAGACCGGGATATGTCGCACGCATTTTGGCTTCAAACATACTGTGTGTGCGCTCATCATTGTGCATGATGCTTATATTTGTCTGGAAATTTTCCAGTTGGGGGAAAATCCGCTTCATCTGTGCTGGAGGGTTCTTATCTTTCATCGCTTCAGATATTTATCCCAGACATGTTTGTGGTTGTAATTCTCTATAGCCGAAAGAGCTTCCTCTGGTTGGTTCGTTATTGAATACAATTGCCGGTAATCAGGGTTAGCAAATTGCTGATCATACATCTGCTCAAAAAGCCGGTTAAGGGCATCGTAGTATCCGTTAATGTTCAGGATGACAATGGGTTTTTGATGATATTGCAATTGTTTGAGTGTTATAACTTCAAGCAGCTCCTCCAGTGTTCCAAAACCACCGGGCAAGGCTAAAAATGCATCCGCTTTTTCGCGCATAAGTGATTTCCGCTCCTTCATGTCCTTCGTTACAATGAGTTGATTATCCTGATCTGAAACAACCCCCTGAATTTTAAGCCGTTCGGGTATAATGCCGGTGGTTTGTCCTCCATGCTTTCTTACCGCTTCAGAAACGGCACCCATAACACCGATTTTGCCTGCCCCGTATATAATATGGTGATCTCCTGTCCCGATAAGTTTTCCCATCAGGGTAGCGGATTCATAAAATATTGTATCCAGATCTACGCTGGAACCACAAAAAACGCATATTTTCATTACCTTCGTTATTATATTTGAAGCTTAAACTTAATAAAAATCATGAAGAGGAAAAAAATTACTACCGGTCTTGTCATTATTTTGATTGGTTTTTCAATTGCCCTGATCGGGACCGGTATGCTCTTAAAAACTGAAAAGCTGGTTTTTCAAAACAATACAGAACGCGACGTTTTGCTGCGCGTCAGAATTTCCGGACATGATATGGATAGTGTGTATGTTGTGGATCCTCACGCAAAACAGCTTGTTTTTTTTCAAAAAGACCTTAAAAAACGGGACAGTATGGTCATCAAAAAAGAATTTTTATCAAAACTAAATAAGATTAGCCTGTGTTGTGATGCGGACACAGGTTTCGTCAATCTTATGAAAAAGAACGAGAAATGGACATATCAATCTGACAAAAAAAACAGTACATTTTTCATCCACTTTAGTGATTAATAATTCCCGTTAATATTTGCCAAAATGTTTTTTTACCATCAAATTTTATTGTATTTTTATGAGCTCAAATAATCCCCGGATAGGAGGCTCGTGTCAAGGCTGATTTGTTTTCTTGTATTATAAAAGGCTTAATATGTGAATGCAAAAGTTTTTTTTGTCTCTAAGGGGTTGAGAATAAAAAACATATAAATTTATTGAGAAAAACAAGGAAAATTTGATTTGTCAGAACAGTTTTTTTTTCACAAATTGCTGTTGAAAACAAAATCAAAATTTCAGAAGAAAACCGATTAGCTCAATGGTGAAAAATGTAGAAACAGCCTGGAATCAATGCCTGAAAATTATCAGTGATAATGTTCCGAAAGTTAGCTTCCGGACATGGTTTGAACCCATTGTCCCCCTTAAACTTGAGGAAAATGTGCTTACAATTCAGGTGCCCAGTACATTCTTCTATGAGTTTCTCGAGGAACAGTACATTGATTTGCTGAAAAAATGCCTTACAAAAGTTGTCGGCCCCGGGGTGAAACTTGAATACCACGTTGTGATGGGCGACAATGGCTACAGTAAACAACCCTATACCGTTAAAATACCTACCACCAGCAAATCCAGGTTGCATAACAAGCCAGTGCAGGTACCCATAGATAAGGAAAGTGCATCCATTAAAAATCCGTTTGTTATTCCCGGATTGAAGAAGATGCATGTGGATCCTCAGTTGAATCCTGAAAATTCCTTTGAAAACTTTGTTGAAGGTGAGTGCAACCGGCTGGCGCGATCAGCAGGTTATGCTGTTGCTGAAAAACCCGGAGGAACGGCTTTTAATCCGCTTTTTATATATGGTGCCCCCGGCCTGGGGAAAACGCATTTGGCGCAGGCCATTGGCATTGAAGTGAAAAATCGTTACCCCGAAAAAACGGTGTTGTATGTTGATGCCAATAAATTTCAGACTCAGTATGGCGAGGCATCAAGAAATAATAACCGGAACGACTTTGTTCATTTCTATCAGATGATTGATGTGCTCATCGTTGATGATGTGCATTATTTTGCACAGAAAGAAGGTACACAGGATGTTTTCTTCCATATCTTTAATCATCTGCATCAGTTGGGAAAACAACTTGTCCTGACGTCGGATAAGCCACCGGTTGAGTTGCAGGGCCTGGATGACAGACTGTTGAGCCGCTTTAAATGGGGGCTTTCCGCCGACCTGCAGGAACCTGATTTTAAAACCCGCATAGCAATCCTGAAGAAAAAGTCTTATCAGGATGGAATTACCATATCCGATGAAGTTCTCGAATATATCGCTTCCCATATTTCTGAAAGCATACGTGAACTTGAGGGCGCACTGATATCGCTGCTGGCCCAATCAACGCTTAATCGTAAGGAAATTACCCTGGATCTTGCCAAGAAAATGATTGACAAACTCGTTAAAAATTCAAGGCGGGAAGTATCAATCGATTATATCCAGAAAGTGGTTTGCAATTACTTCGATATGTCTGTGGATAAGCTTAATTCCAAAACCAGGAAGCGTGAAGTGGTGCAGGCCAGACAAATTGCCATGTATTTTGCCAAAAATATGACAAAATCATCGCTTGCATCCATAGGTTCCAGCATAGGAGGTAAGGATCATGCTACAGTCTTGCATGCCTGCAAAACCGTTAATAATCTGATGGATACAGATAAGCGATTTAAAATCTTTATTGATGAAATTGATAAAAAATTGAAAATGTAATGTGAGAGCGCCTGATTCTGGGCGCTTTTTTTTGCTGAAATAATCCGTTTGTCCGTTACAGGTTTTTGCCATGGAACGCTATAAACCACCACAATTTTGTATCTTAGCGCTTTAATTTTAAGTGTAGCTTATGATCTGGGTTTTACTAACGATACTATCGGCAACCGGGATATTTGTATTCTTTAAACTGCTTGACAATTACAAGCTCCCCAACCTGAATGCCATTGTAATAAACTATTTTGTGGCCGGTTTAATCGGAATTGTTATCAGTCCAAACCGGGGCGTAATGCTCAATGTTTTTGAAGAAACATGGGCTGCTCTTGCCATATTTATCGGTGTATTGTTTATCCTGATGTTTTTTGTAATCGGGTATTCTTCCATACACAGCGGAATGTCAATTACTACCCTGGCCAGCAAGATGTCGGTGGTGATCCCAATCTTGTTTTCAATTATTTACTATCACGAGGATCTGCATTACCCTAAAGTGATCGGAATGATTCTGGCTCTTGTCGGACTGGTTATGGCAGTGTTTAAAAAGCAAAAAGACGGCCGCCTTAGCAAGCAGTTCTGGATTCCTCTGGTTCTTTTTGCAGGTATGGGGGTTGTCGACTCACTGGTGAAGTATGCACAGGCAGAGTATGTAAACGACGAGCTGTCTTCCGTTTTTACGGCCTTGCTGTTTAGCATCTCCTTTATCTCAGGCATGGTAATAATGGTGTTCAGACCACACTTTTTTAAGTACTTTAAAAATATTCGCCTGATTTTACTGGGTGTCGGCCTTGGTACAGTTAACTACGGATCCATCTATTTCCTGATTCGGGCTTTGAATTCCGATGTGTTTGACAGCTCGGTTATTTTTGGCATCAATAACATTGGTATTGTGAGTTTATCTGCTTTTATTGGCTATGTGTTTTTTAAAGAACGGCTTAGCAAACTTAACTGGATTGGTCTGGTAATATGTTTGATTTCCATAGGAATTTTGTACATTACAAAATAATATGTCCACTCAAAAGGATACATACAAAAGTCTGAAAAATGTTTCCGAAGGTTTTTTTAAGGACAGAGGCAGCAAGTTTTATGCCTATGCCTTCCCTGTGTCTACCGAAGATGAAATAAAAGAAAAACAGGCAGAACTCAGGAAGGTGCATTATGATGCCCGCCATCATGTGTATGCCTGGATACTGGGATCTGAACAGCAGGAGTTCAGGGCTAACGACGATGGAGAGCCTGCCCATTCTTCCGGTGATCCGGTGCTGAACCAGATACGCTCCTTTGAATTAACCAACCTGCTTATTATTGTTGTCCGGTATTTTGGTGGAACAAAGCTGGGAATACCCGGATTGATTAACGCCTATAAAACCGCAGCAGCTCAGGCCATTGAAAACGGTAAGATTATTGAGAATGTCCGGCGGGTAGACTATCGGATAAAATTTGATTATCCCATGATGGATCAGATAAACCGCCTTGTTAAAGAGTCTGATATTGAAGTAAAAGACCGGAGCTTTATGGTGGATTGTGAAATGACACTGGCTGTGCGTCTGAGCGATGCCGATCAAATTGAAAGTCGCTTAAGACAATCCCCGGAAGTTAAAATCCTGGATACCTCTGCATGAAAAAAATTGCCCGTTTCATATTGCACATTGCAGGCTGGAAAATTAAAGATAATTATCCGCCCTACACAAAATCGGTTTGTGTAATGGCGCCACACACAAGCATGTGGGATTTTGTCTGGGGCAAGCTTTATTTTATGAGCATGGGGATTAAGCCCCGGTTTCTTATCAAAAAAGAAATGTTCAGGGGGCTGACAGGACCTCTGTTGAAAAAACTGGGCGGAATCCCTGTTGACAGAGGCAAAGCTGGTAATACAGTGAGCGATATTGTACGAACAATAAAAGCCAAAGACAGTTTTTTGCTTGTGATTACCCCCGAAGGCACACGGAAAAAGGTTGAAAAATGGAAAACCGGGGCACTGCGGATTGCTGTGGCTGCTGATATTCCCGTAGTCGCAGGGCGAATGGATTACAAGAAAAAAGAACTTGGTGTTGTCAGCATTTATGAACATCTACCCGATGATAAGGCATTTATTAATCAACTGAAATCAGATTTTGCCGCTGTATCAGGTAAACATCCCGAAAAATTTAATCCGTATGCAAAACAATAGCCAAAAACTGAATCTGGCCCTGTTTCAAACCGAATTAACATGGGAGAACCCGGGTGAAAATATTGAGCGCCTGAGCCGGGAAACCGACACACTGACACGGGCAGATTTGATCGTCTGTCCGGAAATGTTTACCACGGGATTTAGCATGGAGTCTGAACGCCTGGCTGAACCCCACAAGGGAGAAAGCTATCAGGCAATAGCCAGGCTGGCTGCTCAGTATGATACAGCCATTGTTTTTTCTATGATAACCCGGGCTGAGGGAAAGTATTATAACCGCTTGTATTTTATCTTCCCGGATGGTACATCAGCGCATTACGATAAAAAACACCTGTTTACGATGGGAGAGGAGGATCAGCACTATGCCCCCGGGAGCAAGCGTTTATATGTGGATTATAAAGGCTGGCGCATTATGCCTCTGGTGTGTTATGATTTGCGCTTTCCGGTATGGAGCCGTAATGTGAGCAATTACGACTTGCTTATTTATGTGGCTGACTGGCCAAAAGTCAGAGCTGAAGTATGGAAAAGTTTACTCAAGGCAAGAGCTCTGGAAAATCAGGCCTATGTGGCCGGGGTAAATTGCATCGGAACCGACGGGCGAAACCTTGATTATTCAGGCGATTCACAGGTGATTGACGCCAAAGGAAATGTTATGCTTGATTTGAAGTCTGAACAAGGTGCTGCAATTCAATGCATTGATAAAACCAGCCTTTCTGCTTTTCGTGAAAAATTTCCGGTATTAAATGACAAGGATAATTTCCGGCTGATTTAATCGGAGACCCCCGAGCTTAATCTGTCTTTTAACAATGCAATGATCTCTTTGGTGCTTATCGGTTTTATAAGAATTTCATCGTAACCTTCCTGAAGCATTGCTATTTTATCTTCTGCCATGGTAAATGCTGCCAAACCAACGATACAGATGTTTTTGTCAAGCCTGCGAAGGTCTTTGGATAGCTCAGCCGCATCATCGGGACTATGGTTGATATCCAGCATGGCAATATCAAAATGATGATTCCTGGTAAGCTTGTAACATTCAGTTTTATTGTTTGTTGTGTAAGTGGAAAGTTGCGGTGTGCGAATAACGGCCCTCAGGTAGGTGAGGTTGTTTATGTCCTGATCATAGATTAAGACAGAGGCAGGTTTCATTAGCTTTAATATATTGAGGTCTTTTGTGTCTGATTCTGATTCGCAATCTGCATTTGCCTCAGCTTTATTCAGCGGCAGAGTGAAAACAAAAGATGTCCCTTTTGGTGGGTTGGAGGAAATATGAAGCATTCCGCCAAGAAGCTTAGCTAGATTAAAGGCAATGGAAAGCCCGATTCCTGTTCCTCCGTATGATCGGTTATGCGAAGAATCCAGTTGTCTGAATTTGTCAAATACAATCCCACGATGGCCACTCTCAATGCCGATTCCTGTATCTTTTACAAAAAATTCAATCTGCCCGCCGTTTGTTTTGTACCCAAAATCTACATGGCCGGTGGAGGTGAATTTTAGCGCATTATCAAGCAGATGCTCCATTATCTGCCTTAGCCTTAAATGGTCTGTATGAAGTCTTGGTTCATCCTGACCTTCACATATTAGGTTTAATTTCAGGCCTTTTTGCTCTGCCCTGGGACGAGCTGTCTCATAGATTTCCCGCAGATTGTTTTTGATGCCTGAGCTATGATTATACAATTCTATCTGACCAGTTTGGATGCGGGATACATCCAGAATATTATTGATAATTTTAAGCAGCTGCCTGCTGCTCTTAATGATGATTTCTCCATATTCTTTTTTCTCGTGATCTGCGGGGGTTTCATCAATTAGCATTTCAGTGAACCCGATGATTCCGTTCATTGGAGTACGGATTTCATGACTCAGGTTTGACAGAAATGCGGTTTTTAAAATATCACTCTCCTCCGCTTTTACTTTGGCTTTGATTAGATTCGCCTGTTCGTTACGAAGTTTTTGGTTTTTCTCATAATTCAATCGGTTATATTTGTATTGATTGTATGTTCCAACCAATGCCAGTGTGCCGGAGCCCAACAGAAAAAAGTTATTCCCAAGCCACCAGGCAAAATCAGTACTGTGAATATTGCTTAGGTTAAGGCCATGGGTAAAAACAGCGATTAAATTGTATCCCACAAGGGCAAGTACGAGATACAAAGAACTGAGCAAGGTGCTAAACCGAAACACAAATCCACCCCATAAAATCACCAGGATTAGTCCTGCATAGTAAGCAAGGGCGGCAGGTGATGATAAATCAGCTAAATAAATCATCAGAAGTATCCCCAGTTCTCCGCAAAGGAGCAATATAATCATTAGAAGCTTTGCATATCGCTTAAATGATTTTGTTGTTGTGAGTATTAGCGATATTGCAATGAATGGTGCAACAATACCATACCGGATCAACCAGAATGTGTGGTAATTTTCTTTTGCCATAAAAGGGTCCAGAATACCAAACATGCTGTATATGACTAGTGCCGCAAGTAAGCCAAGTTGGAGCTCTTTTTTATTGATGATCCCTTCTTTAGATAAATATGGCAGAGGTTTCTGCATAATTCAGGTGGTTCATTGTCACGTGAATAGACTTAAAAGGGTAAATCGTCCTCACTGCTATCGTTTTCATCCGAAAAAATATCTTCTGGAATATCATCTTTTCCGGGTAATGGTGCATCATCAACTGGTGGAGTCGTGCCTTTTGATTCTTTGTTTGCATCCTGTTCCTGCGTGATTTTCCATAGTTTCACATCCGTAAACCAATTGCCCTTAAACTCCCGGCTTTCAATGTTAACCGAAGCGTTGATTTTGTCCCCGGGCTTTATTCCTGAAATATCCACCTTATCATTCCAGTTCAATAAACAAACACTTCGCGGATACTGCTCTTCTGTTTCAATAATTACTTCCTGCTTTTTCCATTCGCCACGGCTTGACTGTCCGGTTTTTGGGTCATTGATTTGTAATACTTTGCCTGTGATCTCCATGTTTACTTTCTTTTTGTGTTAATGTTTTGTTTAATGGATTAAAAATACGTTTTTTTTGCGAGTTTCAAAAGTAATTTCAGGATACAATCTGTATCACCCTGTGGATTTTCTATGATAATTTGAAAATCAATCCTTATTTGCTTAGAAAAATGAGAATTTTGATTATTTTTAAGAAAATGTGGAATCGTTATGGATTTTTTGTGCCTTTTGCATCCCATTAAAAACTAAAACTAAAATTATGAAACGTATTTCTTTGTTGATTTTTGCAATCATGGTATTTTCCGGCATCTACGCTCAGGAAGAGTCAGAATTTGATTTTCATAAAGCCTGGCTGATGCTCCAGAATTATGAAGAAAATGGCCTGCCCAGATCAGCCCTTAATGTTGCCGATAGCATCTATCAGGCTGCTGCTGACAGAGAAGAAAATGAGCAAATTGTAAAGGCTACCATTTATCGCATTAAATTGGGCGACTACTACAAGGAAGATCAAATCATTCAGGCCATTGATGATGTACAAAGCAATATGGATGCATTTCAGCCAGAAGTGAAAGCTTTTTTACACTTCTTTATTGCCGGCCTGTATCATTCATATTACAATGTAAACCGTTGGAATATTGACAGAAGAACCGGTACCGGTGATCATACGGATGCAGATATTAAAACCTGGACAAAATCGGATTTCCACGCTGCTGTAGATGAGGAATACCAGGCTGTGTTTGAGTACAAAGCTCACCTTGATAAAACCTCCATTAAAAAATACCCCGAACTGATTGAACAGGATGCATACAGTTTTGAAATACAGCCCTCTCTGTATGATTTCTTTGCTCACGAAATAGCCGATTATTATACCCAACGCGCTAATGGCTCCCGGAGCAATCAAGACAAATTGTTAAACAGCAATGTGTTTTTACCGGCTCAGTTGTTCATTGCCACAGATTATTGCCTTACCAGTGAAAGCGATGCAGAAAAAGCCATTGGTGTGCTCAGGGAGTTGTTAAAATTCCGACTGAGTGATGATTTGGGTTATGCCAGAGTATATACAGATATAAAACGCCTGAAAACAGCTGCAGGTCTTTTTAAGAAACAATCAAAAGACAACGCTTTGTTTGAAGCGCTGGTAAAACTGCAGATGCAATTTGAAGATGAGCCTGCAGTTCGATTGATTGAATACGCGCTTGCCGATTGGTACTTCAGTAAAGCTGAGGAAATAACACACCGCCCTGACGATACGCTGAAAGCACATTACTATCAGCGCGCTGACCATATCTGCTCCGGTTTAATTGACAGGTTCCCTGATACCAGGTCCGCAAAACTGGCCGCTCAAATGAAACAAAATTTGCGCAGGCCTGAGCTGAATTTCACCTGCGATAACAGCCTTATTCCTGATCAGCATTTTCCCATACTGGTAGAATACAGAAACCTGCCTGATATGTATTTTACCGTTCTGAAGGTTGACCGCGACGCCTTTATAAAAGTTATCAATACAGAATATGGACAAGAGCGCAAAGATGCTTTCATGAATTTGGGAGAAACCCTGCGCAGTAAACGGATTGAGCTGCCCGGAGAGGATGATTTTGTGCGGCACACCGCTGAATTTGCGGCCGAACCACTGGATAAAGGGTTTTACTTATTTATTGTGTCTGCCGAAAAGCCTGAAAAGGAAACAAATAATTATCTGGTTTATAGAAGCGTGAGCATTAGCAACCTGTCCTGGTATTCTCAGAAGATCCCGGGTGAAAATGGCCTCAGGCTTTTTGTAACCGATATCCGGTCAGGTGAACCCGTAAAAAATGCTGGCGTTAAAGCCTGGGAACGTAATTACAATTACCGGCGTGGCGGATACGATAATTCGCTTGTGAAATCAACAAAAACCTCAGATGATGGCAGCGTTTTTTTCTCCATGAATACACGACGGTCATCCCGTATTGATTTTGAAATATCCAAAGGAAATGATGAACTGTGGACAGGTGCTCAGTACTATTATAACTATAATCCCAACCGTGAAAAATGGCAGGAAAATACACGGTTTTTTACTGACAGAGCCGTTTACAGACCTGGACAAACCGTACATGTGAAAGGCATTTGTACGCGGAACAAAGGCAAAGATTATGAGTTGTTGAAAAATTACACCACAACCCTCACATTTAAAGATGCCAATCATCAAACCATCAACACCAAAACCGTAAAAACCAACGCATATGGTAGCTTTTCTGCCGAACTGATGATTCCGGAAGGCTTACTCAATGGACGTCTGTCAATACGCACACCTTCCGGATCCTCATACATACGTCTGGAAGAATATAAGCGTCCGGCGTTTGAAGTGAACCTTGATGACCCCGACGGCAATTACCGGCTCGAGAGTAAAGTCAGTTTTTCCGGTAATGCCAAAGCCTATACCGGTGCCAGCATTAGCGATGCAAAGGTCAAATATACCGTGTTCCGTGAACCGCAGTATCATCAGATATGGCGTTTCGGGTATATGCCTCAGCAACGTGAAATGATTGCTCACGGGACAACACAAACAGGGGAGGGTGGAGGTTTTAACCTCAGTTTTGTCGCCGAACCCCTTGCTTCACTACCGAAAAGCCAGAATCTGACCTACCGCTTTAGTGTTGAAGCAGAAGTGACGGATATTACCGGTGAAACCCATGCAGATTCGAAATCCTTTGTTGTGGGATACCGTACGCTTAAAATGAATACAGATCTCAGTGAAAATGCAGATGTTTCCGAGCTAGACAGCATTGTCATTAACACACAAAACCTGAACGGTGAAACGCTTCAAACCAAAGGATCACTGGTGTTGTATCGGTTAAAACAACCTGAAAATGTCCTTATTGAAAAAGCATGGAATGTGCCGGAGTTTCACATGGATACCAAAGAAGCGTGGAAAGAAATGCTGCCCGGATACGAATATGAAGATGAAGCCGATATTGAAAATTATCCCGATAAGGAGAAAGTTTACAGCTTGTCCTTTAATACCGCTGACAAAACAAAATATCCAATTCCTGAAATGAAAAATCTGCCCGCCGGTGCATACCGGCTTGAACTGCGCGCCAGGGATGCTTTTAATATGCCCGTAATTGATAAGGAGTATATCCGGATTTACAACAAAGCAAGCGATGCCGTAGCTGTTATGAATCCACTGCACCTTTCTCATGACAAATTCAGCTATGAGGTGGGCGAAGAAATGGAAATCCGTATCAGCTCTGCTCTTGAAAATGCATGGGTTTATGTCAGGATAGATCATGAAGATGACGTACTTACTGACAAATGGGTGAAACTCAATAAATCCCGGAAAACACTGCAATTTGATGTCACCGAGGATATGCGGGGAGGAATTTCAGTTTCTGCAGTGCTTGTGAAAAATGGTGAGATGCATACGAAGAGCAATAACATAACCGTACCATACAGTAATAAGCGATTGTCTGTTAAGTATATACATTTTAGAAACGAAATGCTGCCGGGAGAAGAAGAATCCATCCGGCTTAAAATTTCAGGTCCTGAAGGTGAAGCTGTGAATGCAGAAATGCTGGGAACCATGTATGACGCCTCTCTGGATGCCTTGTACACGCATCAGTACGGGTTTAGCTTGTATTACCCGGTATATAAACCCGCTTCATACACGTCGGTAGCCTTTGCATATGGATCTTCTACTTACCTGATAGAAAGTTTTGAGTATGAGAGAATAAAGATCACAGGCACAGAGCCGGCCTTGAATACCTTCGGGATGAATCAATACAGAGGCTATTCCGGTAATGTGGTTTTCGGTGCCATGGGAGGTGCTGAACCGTCAGGAGCAAAAGGTGATGCTGCCTTTAGTAGTACTTCTACACGCACGGCAGCGCTTGAAGAATCAGAACAGATGGATTACATGGCGAAGGATGAAAAAAGCCTTCAACAACAAAAAGGCCTTGCAGATAATGAAAAGAGTTCCGGTGGGGATAAAGCTAAGGCCAATGTGAAAGTCCGGACTGATTTCAGCGAAACAGCTTTTTTCAGACCACAACTTCATACCGAAGATAACGGGGAGGTGAGCTTTACATTCACTGCTCCGGAAAGCCTGACAGAATGGAAGTTTATGGCTGTGGCACATACCGAAGATCTGAAAACGGCTGTATCTGAAAACAAGATGGTTACCAAAAAGAAACTTATGGTAGTGCCCAATATGCCGCGCTTTTTCCGTGAGGGGGATCAAATCAATTTGAGCATTAAAGTGACAAACCTGACAGATCAACCTGTTGAGGGAAATCTGAACCTGCATTTTACCGATGCTCTTACCGGGAAGGATGTTACCAAATCCATCCTGAATGGAAGTGCTGATGACGATTTTAGCATTAAAGCTAATGGTAACACGGCTGTAGATATGAACCTGAATATACCGGAAGGATTGCAGGCGATTGAGTATAAGGTGATAGCCAGCACGGAAAAATATGGTGATGGTGAGCAGAGACTTGTCCCGGTACTGAGTAATCGCATGCTGGTTACAGAGTCCATGCCCATGTATGTCAATGGAAATTCAAGCAAAACATGGCGCTTTAAAAAACTGTCAAAAAGCGACCGTTCTGGCAGCCTCAAGCACCACAAGCTTAGCCTTGAGGTTACACCTCGGCCTGCATGGTACGCTGTACAAGCCTTGCCTTACCTTATGGAATATCCGTATGAGTGTTCCGAGCAGGTGTTCAGCCGGTATTATGCCAACAGCCTGGCTACCCACATCGCCAATTCTGATCCGGAAATCAAACGTGTCTTTGAGGCATGGCGAAATATACCCGAATCGGATGCGTTGAATTCAAACCTTCAGAAAAATCAGGATCTGAAAGCCAATATGCTGGAACAAACACCCTGGGTGCTTGAAGCTAAAGATGAAAGTCAGCGTAAACGACGGGTTGGTTTACTTTTTGATATGGAACGCATGGGCAGAGAACAGTTCTCAGCCCTGGTGAAACTGCAGAAAAATCAGGTATCCAGCGGAGGATGGCCTTGGTTTGAAGGCATGCCGGAAAGCCGTTACATAACCCAGCACATCATTGCTGGCTTAAGCCATCTGAAGCATCTGGATGTGCTTGATAGTAAGCAATTGCAGGAAGTAAACCCCATGATCCGCAGAGGGCTGAAATACCTTGACCGCGAATTGGTGAAAGATTACAGCCGCCTGAAATCTTATTACAGCGACGAGGAAATGCAACAAATGCATATTTCTTCCATCCATGTTCATTACCTGTATGCACGAAGCTTCAACCTCGATGATATGCAGGTGTCACCCTCTGCAGCCCATGCCTATAAATACTATTACAATCAGGCCAAAAAATACTGGGCGGAAATGAACAATTACAACAAGGGTATGATCGCCCTTGCTATGCACCGGAACGATGAAAAAGCAACGGCCTCGGACATAATGGCTTCACTGAAAGAGTATGCACTCTTTGATGAGGAAAAAGGCATGTACTGGAAAAATGCACGCGGATATTACTGGTATCAGGCTCCCATTGAAACCCAATCCTTGTTGATTGAGGCGTTTGATGAAGTTGCAGGAGATACAGAATCCGTTGAACGCATGAAACAGTGGTTGCTCAATCAAAAACGCACACAGGACTGGAAAACTACCAAGGCTACTGCTGAAGCGGTTTATGCACTTATCCTTACCGGGCAAAACCTGCTTGACCTGGATGCCGGTGTTGTGGTGGAGATTGGCGGTAAAGTGTTTGATCCCGAAAAGGCCGATGATGTGACAAGCGAAGCCGGTACCGGTTATTTCCGCAAAGACTGGAGTGGCGGTGAGATTACATCTGAAATGAGTGAGGTTAAGCTTACAAAAACAGGATCGGGCATGGCCTGGGGTGCTCTGCACTGGCAGTATTTTGAAGATATGGATAAAATTACGTCACATGAAACACCCCTGAAACTTGAGAAAAAACTCTATAAGCGAATCAATACGCATGACGGGGCAGAACTTAAGCTTCTGGATGAAAAAACCAGCCTGAAGGTGGGAGACAAGCTTGTTGCTCGTATTGTGCTGAAGAGCGACAGAAATATGGAGTACGTGCACATGAAAGATATGCGGGCTTCTTCCCTGGAACCGGTGTCAACACGATCAGGTTACAGATATCAGGATGGTCTTGGCTATTACGAATCCGTTCGCGATGCCTCAGTTGACTTCTTTTTCAGTCGATTGCGAAAAGGGACATACGTGTTTGAGTATCCCATGTATGTTACCCATGAAGGCGAGTTTTCAAATGGCATTACAAGCATTCAGTGCATGTATGCTCCTGAATACAACGCGCATTCTCAGGGTGACAGAATACATGTTGAATGATAGGTTTTGATAAACAAGTGTAAATACCAGAGGCTTGTGTGTAGTCACAGGCCTTTGGTATATTATTCCGTGAATGTTGCTGTTAATTGACTAATTTTAGTGCCGTAAACCAACCGTTATTATCATGAAAACCATTATCCTGTTTTTATTTCTGTTTTGTTTTAGCCTGTTTGCTCAGGCACAATCAAATTTCGAACTTATTGAACATCCTTTCCTTGAAGGTTGCGATACCGAGGGGATTGTTTATCTCGAAGCCGATGGAATAGGCTTTATGACAGATGGCAAAGATGTCTATACCTCTGTCAACAGCACAATCTGGGAGTTAGCTCAGGGTGCTCCTATCCAGGGAGGATACATCAACGGCCTGACAACCGGAGACGGCCACATTTTTATATCTGCAGATGGATTTGTCTGGGAGTATAACATCGCCGGATCTTCCTGGGTACAACTGCCCCCCATCGCTAATGCTTATATATCCGGTATACATTTTGTCAACGGGCGGCTGCTGGCTGTAGTTGATGTATATGCAGGCGGGTCAAATGATAATTACCTGTATTACTCCAATGATTACGGACAGAACTGGACACAAGGTGCGCAGTTACCGGTCAGCAACTCATGGGTCAGCGTGAAAGACTATTCACAACAATATATCATGTTTGCTGATCCCGCCGGAGTTTATTATTCAGGAGATGGCGAGAGCTACACCACCATTGACTTTTCCGGTATCGGTGGAATTTCCGATCCGTATGAAACAATATACAATATGGAGGCAGAGGAAAATTCTGACTATTTTTATTATCAGGATGGAACCAATATTTATCGCTATGATGCGTTAACCGAAAACTGGACAGACATAAGCCAATCCATTGTCCCGGGCGCTATGCTGCAGGGAATGACTGCATGTGATTCAATGGTTTATACTTCAGCAATCTGGGTTACAACAGAACTTAACTTTGAAATGCTTTACAGTGATGATCACGGTGAAAGCTGGAATTTGACCGGTGATTCAGGAATTGGTGCTGTGCCTTATATGGAATACCTCCTGCAATACTCTTCCACAGGCTTTATTGCTACAACAGCTTTGTATGACACTTACTGGTCAAGTTACGGAATTAATTTTTCAGGTCCCGCCCAAGGCCTGTATGGAAAGCGCTACAACCTTGCAATAAACGACAATGCCATTGTTTATCAAAGTGAGCAAAGGGGCTTCTCCCGGTCTGAAGACGGAAATTCGTGGGGCCAAACCAACGGGGGCCTTCCACAGTTTTATGAAGATTTGTATTTCACGAATGATGTGTATGAACATAACGGGGTTATGTTTGCTTCGTTTATGGACGACCCAATGAGTGAAACCTGCGCTTTGTACTACAGTACCAATGATGGTATCTATTGGAATGAAGTTACCCAGCATACATCCGATGCGTATTTTACGTTTATAGGTTCTGATGATGAATATGTGTATCTTTCTCTGGAAACCGGCACAGGAACTGAATTTATTGGTTATACGGCTGACCTTGCTACATCGGTTGATGTTACTTCATCTGTAATGGCTCTGAATCCTGAGAGTTTGTATGGAGTAACAAGTGATGGAACCTATACTTACCTGTTTATGTCTTCTTCTACAGATGATACAAAAATATTTTACTCTGACGATCACGGCCTTAACTGGACAGAGACAAGCCTGGATGCCAACGTGAAATTTGTACTTTCCCAGGATGATGATTCTTATCTGAAAAAAGCGGATGTTATGATTGATGACGATGGAATGCCTGTTATACTGACATATCAGCCATCCACCGGAGAGAATATTTTGTTTAAACTTAATGCGGCTATGACAGACTGGCAACAGCATACTGCCACAGGTATGCCGACACCGGGTGTTCGTAATGCGCTTGTTCTGAATTCATACGTTGCAGGCCGTCAGAATATTATTGTCTCTGCATCAGGTGTATTTACCAGTGGTGATATGGAAAACTGGACGGTTTACGGAACCGGATACCGAAATGGTATTGAGCCCCTTACCGCCGGAATAAATAATTCGCAGCTTATTATTGGTACCAATGGTTCCGGCATCTGGAAAGTGGACCTTACATCAGTTGGTTGTGAAGAAAATGAGCTTTCCCGTCAGGCATCTGTTTACCCCAATCCCGCAGAAAAGGCCTGGACCATACAATTTGAACAATCTGCTGTACACAACATTATTTTACGTGATATGCAGGGTAGGACGTTGCTGACAAAATCAACATCCGAAAAGAGCGTCTCTATCAATGCCGACAACCTGGAAAGCGGAGCCTATATCCTTGTCATAGAGGAAGGAGATCAGGTCTGGACGAAAAAACTGGTAAAAGAATAGCAGATTGCATACAATCTGAAACGATACAATAAAAGCTCCGTTTCGGAGCTTTTATTTGTTATCGGCAGTATCTGCCGGTTTGTTTCTTTTGTCTTTTCGTTGAGGGCGACGTTTTCCAAAGGACCCTCCGTAAATCTTCCCTTTGCGGGTTTTTTTGTCTCCTTTACCCATAATTGTTTGTTTTTTGGTTTGTTGTAGCAAAAATAAAAAGCATCATGTGGAATTCAAAATCCATGATTCATTTTATGTCTGATGATAGGTGTTTGTTACGATTCCGGGATAAATAATGCGGGTATAAATACTTGATTTTCTTGAAGATGTTGGTTTTGTGCTGAATGATTGCTATCTTAATTGGCATAAACCAAAACTGAATAATTATGGATAAAAAAAACCGTATTGAAAACGCAAAAGCAAAGTGGAATCAGGTCAAAGGCAATGCCGCTGATGTGAAAGCAGTAATAGAACTGGAATCCTGTTTTGAGTTGAATGCCGACGATGGGGCAAAGATCTCTCCTTATGTTGATGAATACCTGTTGGCATACGTTGGGGTTGAGAATTCAAAAATTCTTTTTATCTTAACACCGGACAAACTGGACGATATAGCATGGGATGATATGTCTCAGGCTGAACAGGATTCGATTTTGCTAAAACCTTACAAAACAGATCACGATGTAGGAGGTGTCGATTTTGTGGGGGAGCAGGTTGATGGACCGGACATAAGTGTTAAAGAGGCACTTGAACGTCATCATCGCTGGAATTCAATGCTGAAATCGTTCCTTGAGGCTGAAGTACAACATCCGAAAGGCCTGTTTGTCAGGTTTGATATGCCCTGGGCAAATGTTAAATCAAATCTGACAAATCCGGATCTCGAAAAAATGCTTTTTTCTTTCGGTTTGCCCAAAGATACGGAGGGCCAGAGTGTGTCGGGTTATTATACCGACTTGATCGGATGGTCTGTTATGAAAATGAATAGGAGTAATGGCCAACCCTTCAACGCAAATTTTCCGTGCCCTCCATGGTGTAAGAAATGATTGAACTATGGATATACAAAATATAGTAGCGTGGATGGATTATGTTTACATGATCAGTCTCGTGGTTTTTATCAGTGTGGGATTGTTTCATTTTAAAAAGTTAAAACCACTGCACAAGCTACTGATTTTGATGTTTGCTTCGAGCCTGATTTTAGAATTAGTGTCAAATTATATTATGTATTTTGCAGAAAATCAGGAAAGTCTCTTTATGGTTCCTGTTTCGAATCTAATTATTTTGATCATATTATCTGTTTTGTATCTTCGGTACATTCTTAGAAATGGCAAGTATAAAATTTTGCTTACAATTTTTGCTATTGTTGGAATCGTGCCTGTTGGATGGGATTTCTTCCTGACTATTCAAGGAGAATATGAAAAGGTTCTGTTTCTTAGTATGATTTGGGTGTACCTGCTTATTTTGGCTTTTACCATAATATATTTTTTGCAAATTGCCCTCTATTCGGATATGAAACCGGAAACCGACAAATTGGTTGTTAGTATTGTGTTTTTTCTTATTTCTCTGCTGAGTGTACTTTACGGTCTGTCATTTAATTTCATGGTCAATGAAAGTCTGGAAATAGTGTCTTATTTTTGGATTTCGCGTATGATGGCCGGATACATTGGTTATATTGTTATTTTTATAGTGGTATGGCAGTATGGAAGGATTTATAAACGTTCGAAAACCAGCCATTAGATTTTGTATGGGGAATTATCTGTTGCGGCTTGCGTTTTGGCTTGTGTTATCTGAACTGGAAGGCTGGTTGGTCTTGAACAGGAATTATGATGTTGGGAATTTGGTGAACATTTTCATGGCACCTCGCCTGATTGTAAAAAACAGTATGTTATGATCATGGAAGTTTGGGACGTGTTTGCAAAATTATCTTATGCCATCATTGGATTATTTGTTGTCATTAGTGCGATATTTTTCAAACATTTACCAAAACCCTTCAAGCTACTTGCTTTTTTGTTTTTTACCGATGCCTTTTTTGAAACCTGTTCCGTTTTATTAAGAAATTACTCTGAGGATGGAACGAATCTGTTTATTAGCCCCCTGGCAAACCTTGCCACCCTGTTTATTATAAGTGTGTTTTACCTTAGATTTGTGCTTCGCCGTGGGCAATACCGTATCGTGTATATAGTACTTAGCTCATTGGCTGTTTTTCTGGTTGTCAGGGATGTGATCTACGCGTTGGAAGGTGATTTTCAAAATCTGCACTTCCTGAGTTTGTTTTACTCCAGCTTTATGATTGCTGTTTTTACAATAACCTATTTTCTGCAAATTGCTATGTATTCTGATATGAAAATTGTAAGAAATTATCTGATACTTAGTGTTGTGTTTTTCCTCCACGCCTTGTTTGGCATGTTGTTCGCAGTTGGAATAAATTTCATGATTAATGAAAGTCTCGAAATTGTTTCGTACTTTTGGATTTCAAGGATAAGTTTGATGCTGATAACGAATGTTGTATTAATAATCATGATATGGAAGCTTGGAAGGACCCGCAGACGTTTGCAATCGGATTAGGTTTTGTTATTTTCATTGTGCTTTTTCTTGGGGCTTTGATTGTTGTAATCCTCCGGTTGTATACGCGTCGATTGCTCAGAGAACACAAAGAACAGGCACGATTAAAAATTGAGCATCAGCAAAAGCTTGCCGGTGCTGCTGTAGAAATACAGGAAAAAGAGCGGAGCCGCATTGCTGCTGATTTGCATGATGATCTTGTCGGTCGGCTCAGATCCATCCACCTGATGCTTAACATGCCGGATAAAACTTACGAAAAACCTCCCGAAGAATACCTACGCGAAAGCATTGAAATGACGCGCTCCATTTCGCACGACCTGATGCCTCCTATGGTTGAACAATCTACCTTACACGAGCTTATCGAGGAGGCTGTTTTTATCCTCAGGAAAAGGCATAGTGTGGTTTTGCACCAGTTGAGAAAAAATGAACCCCCAATTGATACAGAAACCAAATTGCAGATTGTCAGAATTATTAAAGAGGTTATCAACAATATTGACAAACATGCTGATGCTGATGATGTTGAGGTTTTGTCACGAATCAATGAAAATGCTATCATTCTGCTTATACGTGATAATGGTAAAGGTTTCCCTGAAAACAAAGATGGGGGTCTGGGCATGAAAAATATTGAGTTGAGATCCCAGATATTAAAGGCCTGGTTTGATTTTTCCAACCGTCAGTCAGGTGGAACCCGCTTTATTTTCTATCTTGCACGAAATAAGTGACAGGGTATGATGAAAAATGTTATTTCAATTGTAATTGTTGATGACGAGGCTCTGATCCTTTCTTTACTTAACGACTTTCTTGAAGCTGAGGCAGATTTCGATGTATTACAGACGTTTAGATCGGGTGAAGCCTTCCTGGACTATATGGAAGGAGGTGGTGATAAACCCGATATTGTTATCATGGACCTGCGAATGAAAGGCCTTGATGGCGTGGATACAACGCTTCGGTTAAAAGACAAATGGCCGGATGTTAAGGTTATTAGCATCTCATCGTATTATAAAAAATCATTCATGGGATACATGATGCGAACGGGTGTGTCGGCATTTTTGCCGAAAGAATTGAGCCCGGTTAAACTTGTTTCAGTTATTCATGAGGTGCAGAACAGAGGCTATTATTTCCTCCCTGATCAGATTGATATTATGCGGGAGCAATTTTCAAACACAATCCCCCGTCCTGAGTTTAACAAAGCAAACTCCATCTTATCCGATCGTGAGGAAGAAGTACTTCGTCTGATATGTAAACAGTTAACAGCTCAGGAAATCGCTGATAAACTTTCTGTCTCCAAGCGTACTGTGGATGGTCACCGTAACAACATTTTTATTAAAACAGGTGTCAAAAACCTGGCGGGACTTGTCTTGTATGCTGTAAAAAACGGAATTATCCGGCTGGATAAAGATGATATGTTTAGCCTTTAAATTCAGAAAAGGAAAGCCATATCAATATCCCGGTATATTAGTGTATGATAGAAACAACCCAAGCCAGACAAGCCTGTCATTAAGGATGGATCCATATAGGATTGTTCTTTCCGGGTGTTGGAATAATACATGCCTTTGATTGTTCCCCTTCCTGGCTCGAAGGGATTCATCTCCATAATATAATCAGCAATTCTGAGAGCATGATCGTAATATTTCTGCCGGCCTGTTAGCTCGCTACCTAAAATCAAAATAATGCCCGTACCTGAAAGACCTGACTTTACCGATATATCTGCCTGTTGTGACGACTCCAATATTTTATTGCTCTCTTGTACCAGGTTTTCCATCGACAAAATGGTGGTTTGATGTATCTTACTGTTTTCGGTTGTGGAATAATTAATAAGCCGTGAGAGGGCGAGTTGGGTGAGAACCTTTAACTGATTGCCATTCTTCCCTTGTGCTTCTGTTGGGGATATTGTATCTAATGGATTGAAAAACTCTTCATCCATAATGTACATTTGTTTGGCTAACGTTCTTATCCGGGATGATGGTATGATAGTATCCAGGCGGTACAATGCCGCACTGATTCCACTGTAGATATTGCCATGCGGATGCAGGTTGACGGTGGTATGTATTTCCTGCTCCATTGCATCTGCCAATAGGTTGCCCGCTTTTAACAGTTGTTCCCTGAAATATGCTTTCCCTGTTTTTTCATACAGGTCTGCCAAGATAAAAACACTGCCCGCTAAGCCGCTATACAGGCTGTGATCACTAATATCACTCAAATTGGTCAGCGCATTTTTTACGATGTTTTCTCCTTTGTATACCATCCTGCTGTCACCACAAATAAAACCGTTTTTCCACAAGGTATGTCCGGTTCCTGCCAACCCGGTAAAAAGGCTGTGCTTATTACGGAAGTTATTTCCATCTCCGACGGCCTGAATGCGGTTACATATCTGAGCTGTTATTTCTGAAATACGGGTGTCAAGAGGGTGCTTTGCCTGATAATGTGAAAAGTAATGCAATATTCCGGCAAATCCCTGTTCAATATTCAGATGGTTATCCGAATAATATGAATTATCATAGCTGTTATCATCTTTAATCTGGTTGATGCTGTCAAAGGATTTGGTATCCGGATTATAAAACGCAAGAATGGTTTCTGTTATTTTTGAGACATATGTTTCATAAACCCCGGTTTTATAACCGGAACCCACCTGTTTAATTATGTCTGTAACCTGCCTCATTGTCTTCTGTTGTTGTTAAGTAAAAACCCCCGTTCTCGTGGAAGGAAATTCACAATGACTTTAGGGTTAAGGTAAGGTCAAATTGTGAATCGTTGATGTGGAGTGTTCGTAGGATTAACCGTTGGACATGATAGAAAAGGAGTTGATATAGCATGTGTTAAAATGCAGCACTCCAAAGAGAACGAGGGTTTTGTGTTGTTTTTGTTAAAACTGCCTGATTTCCCAGGCAATTGGTTTCTGGTTTGTTGCAATGGATGATATGTTAATGATCTGTTGTTCATATATTTTGATGCTTTGGAATCATGCTGCCAAATCGTGGATGATGGTTGGTTCCCCATACTCTGAACTCACGATTCCCTGTATACGGGTAATTCAGGTTGAAAATTTCACGCCACATTTCAGGATGAATCTTTACAAGTTGTTCAAGCGTGATCGTTACGTTTTCAGCTTCGGCAGGTATATGCATAGTGAGTGTTTTGCCTTTCTTTAACAGGCCTGAATGTTGCGTGAACCGTTGTTCCTCCACAAAATAACATACCCTGAACTGCGCCAGAAAACTCCCGTCATTCCTGACAGATATACATCCGTTGGTGCTACTGTAACGTATGTTTTTACGGGTCTTCATGAATGTATATTATGTTTTAATGCCTTATACAATTGATTGTGTACCTGTTGAAATCCGGAAATATGCTGTAAATTTGTTAATGGGTGATATTCGTTGCCTGCCACATGTTTGCCGGAAAGGGCATTAACAAAATGATAATTGATACAACCTGCTTTAAATTCTAATGCCTGGTTTAACTTGGCAACCTGTGCAGCCCAGAAAATCAAATTGTACTGATTGCTTGCTGCTTCAATATAACGGCTGCCATGCCTAAAGGTTAAGCTTGATGGCATTTCATGATCTCCTTCAATCTTAGTTGCATTGTATGCCTGACAGCCCAAAACATAGGGGGAATTTGCCGGCGTTGACTTGCTGGCAAATTTTCCGGGTTCAAAATTGTTTTGGTATGATAGAACAGTTTTATCAGACATGGCAGCTTTCAGGAGGCTGTTGTTGAGTTGGTTCCGCTCGGAATTCGTGTAGTCGAATTCAAATCCGCTGTAAGGATTGATAATAATATCCGGACTGTTTACTCTGTCAACAAGACATGTTTTTAAGGCAGACACCATGCTTACATCATGATAAATGGTTATGCTGGCTTCCGGTAAAAGCATAAATAGCAGTTGCATTTCTGTATTAAGGCTCTCTCCGCTGCTGAATTGTTGTTGAAGATTTGTATGTTTTTCAATGCCTGGTTCTTCTGCTATATTGAGTATGGCAATGTTTTGCCCCTTGCCGTTTAACTGTGGCAGAAATATATCTCTTAGCGTATAAATCTGTCTGTTGTACTTGTCTTCAGTGCTTTCTGTAAATTCATAATCCGGCAACCGTGTTTCGTTGACTGTCTTAATGTATCCTTTAAGAAAAAGGGAGCCACTCGCTTTTGTGTTTGTTTTTTGCTTGTTCGATAGCATGTGCTTAAAAATAACATCTCCTAGAAAAGTTGTTAGTGCAATTTTGCCTGTTAACTGCTCGTTGCGGCTTAACCTGGAATGGGTAGTGGTGGAGTGGCTCTCTTTCTCCTGTATTGATGTAGTTGACAATATATGTTTTGGTAAATCAATGTGTATTTCCTGCTTGCCTGTAAAATACTCCAGGTTTAAATTCCGGCTCACAGCATAGGCGCACAGGCGGTCAATGCTGTCCGTCCTTGAATCAATCTGTTTAAACCTTAAGGAGCGAAGAATTTTTGGCCTTTTTGCCGGATGTTTTCTGAAATGACACATCAGGTCATTGCGGCATGCTTCCGTATTGGTATCCAGATGAAAAAACACCCTGATATGTTCATTATCTCTCCGTGTCATAATAAATACAGGCCTTTTTTTTAACCTTCATGACAAATCTCGGGATAAAATAAGCTTCAAAAACCGTAACAAATACCTGAATTTAAAAACAGGTATTTATGACGGTTTTAGCTTTTAGGTTTGTATTTAGGGGCTGCTGAAAAAATTTATTAGAATTCAAACTAAAAACCCTGCATTTACAATGGTGGGTGCTGAATATAAATACGTGATAATTGGTGTGTTTAGTGTGTTTCAGCAAGCCCTGCTTTTTTTTGAGCAGCTGGGTAGGAGTGGCAGAGCTTTTCCTGCGTAACGCATTGAATACGGGATAACGCCAATCCGGAGCATGGCAAAAATAATGAAAGTCCTGAAAAAAATGTGAATCTTTACTATTAAGTAAAATTCAGTGTAAAAGAATTATAAGAAAAGATATAAAACAAGTTAAAGTGTCAAAATAAT
>CAYQMB010000025.1:0-15657 GCA_964418565.1 uncultured Bacteroidales bacterium
AACCCAAAAGCTTAATGTGCGGACTGAAGTATTCAATGGTGAGGATTTTAACACAACTAGAATTCTTGGCGAAAGGAGTTTATCAAACTATAAGCAATTGTTTTCAGATACCGACTTAATTGTCATTGATGAGGCTCAATATATAAAAGATATTGGACTGATTTTGAAACTTATTGTTGATAACCTAAAAAACATTGCCATTTTAATTACCGGTTCTTCAGCTTATAATTTGTTTAAGGAAACTGGCGAACCATTGGTTGGCAGATCATATAGTTTTAAATTGTACCCGTTTTCCATACATGAAATTTCTCAATTCAGAAGTAAAACCACTATTTTAAAATATCTTGATGATTTTCTGATATACGGATCATATCCCGAAGTTGTGTTTTTGGAAAATTATCAGGAAAAACAAAATTATCTGTTGGATATTGTTAATTCCTATTTGTTAAAAGATATCCTGATGATTGACGGCATAAAAAATTCCGCTAAAATGCGAAACCTCCTTAGACTTATTGCTTTTCAGTCAGGAAGTGAAGTTTCCTACGATGAAATTGGTAAACAATTGGCATTAAGCAGAAACACCGTGGAAAAATACCTTGACCTTTTAAGCCAGACATACATCATTTACAGACTGCCAGCATTTTCAAAAAATCCCAGAAAAGAAATTTCAAAATCAGGCAAATGGTATTTTTATGATAATGGAATCAGAAATGCACTGATAGGGGATTTCAGACCTCTGTCGAAACGAGATGATACTGGAATTTTATGGGAAAATTTCATCATCGCCGAAAGAATGAAATATCACAACAATAAAAGACATCATGTTAATTTTTATTTTTGGCGCTCCTATTCAGACCAGGAAATCGATCTTATTGAAGAATATGATGGCAATATAACGGCTACAGAAATAAAATTCAGCAAAAAATCCGTTAAATGCCCTTCATCCTTCAAAAAGCTTTATCCCACAGCTGATTTTAAATTTATTAACAGATACAACCTTTTTGAATTTATTGAAAATTCTTCAACGCATTGAAGAATTTAATACAAATTTTTTCATTCTGTTGAAGATTTTAAAAAAACATCCTGTCGATAACTAATTTTTGCAATCAGCGGTTTTTTAGTGATTTTTGTGTGATTATTAAACGGAATAATTTTGACAACAATGAATTTTCTGAACGAACTTAAATGGAGAGGCATGTTGCATGATGTCATGCCCGGAACCGATAAATTACTGGAAAAAGAAATGGTTAGTGCCTATGTAGGCATTGATCCAACAGCAGATTCCCTGCACATTGGTCATCTGGTAGGCGTGATGATGCTCAAACACCTGCAGCTTGCCGGCCATCGTCCGCTTGTGGTACTTGGAGGCGCTACAGGAATGGTTGGTGATCCCTCAGGAAAATCAAAAGAACGTAACCTGCTGGATGAAGAAAGCCTGCGGCATAATGAAACATGCATTAAGAAACAAATCGAAAATTTTCTTGATTTTTCAGATGATAAACCCAACAAGGCCCATTTGCTGAATAATTACGACTGGACAAAAGATGTTACGTTCCTGGAATTTGTCCGCGACATAGGAAAACACCTTACCGTCAATTACATGATGGCCAAGGATTCCGTAAAAAAACGCCTTGGCAGCGAATCAGGAGAAGGCATGTCATTCACTGAATTTTCGTACCAGTTGCTCCAGGGTTTTGATTTTCTTCACCTGTACCGTGAATTTGACTGCAAATTACAAATGGGTGGTTCTGACCAGTGGGGAAACATCACAACCGGTACGGAACTGATCCGGCGCATAGAAGGCGGTGAAGCCTTTGCTGCAACCTGCCCGCTTATTACCAAAGCAGACGGCGGAAAATTCGGAAAAACAGAAAGTGGTAACATCTGGCTGGATCCGGAAAAAACCAGCCCGTACAAGTTTTATCAGTTCTGGCTCAACGTTTCAGATGCAGATGCTGAAAAATACATCAGGATATTTACCGTGCTGCCAAAAGAAGAAATCGATGCACTGATTGAAAAACATCAGGAAGAACCACACATGCGCCACCTGCAAAAAAAGCTGGCCGAAGAAATCACCATTATGGTGCATTCCAAAGAGGAGCTGGAAAAATCCATACAGGCATCCAACATTCTCTTTGGCAAATCAACACAGGATGAATTAAAGACAATTGATGAACAAACCTTTTTGTCCGTATTTGAAGGTGTACCCATGTACGATGTTAACAAAGCACTCATAGAAGAGGGCAGAGACATCTTTCAACTCCTCTGTGAGGATACGGATATCTTTAAGAGCAAAGGTGAATTACGGCGCCTCATAAAAGGAAACGGTCTTTCCATTAACAAGGAAAAATTTCAAAACCCGGAAGTGCAAATTTCTTCTACTTTTTTGATTAATGAAAAATACATCCTCGTTCAAAAAGGAAAAAAGAATTATTTTCTTATCCGTGTAAACAATTGAAACGAACCGTATTGTTTCTATAAGCATTGAAAAAACTGCCTTTCAGGGCAGTTTTTTATTGGTTATAATCACGTTCTTTGACACTACTTTTTGTTAAGATTCAATCGGATAAAGGGTTAAACCCTAACCGTTAGAAAACGTATTTTTACTCCGATTTTTAGTTGATAATGAATATCAGATGGTTAAACATATCCAATGAAATTGTCATATTTATTTATTAACGGCTGTTAATTTACTGTGTAGCAACAAAAAATCAAATGTATAAAAGGTGAACTCACTTAATCTTAATTACTTAATAAATTAACATTCATTTCACATTGGGCTGAAACATTTTCAATAAAAAATAAAAAACTATCCTTGTATTTTTCATGATGAATTTGCGTAACACATTATCCCGACTCACAAAATTATTCATTCACATTTTTTATCATGTTTTCAACCATATTTCAAACACAAAAAATGCCATAAAAACTGATTTTTTTATCAGCATAGCTTATCAATTAACACTTGTTAATTTGTAGCTCTGATACCTGAATATCAACGAAAATATATTAACAATTGGGTGAATAAAAAGCGAAAAGAAATGAAAAATTGTAAATTGCAAATGAAATCACATAAATTTGCTAACTGTATTAACAGCGTATTATCATTATCATTAATTTTTAATTAAATATATATAAATAATAATATATGAAGAGAGAAGATTTAAAATTGAAAGGATACATAGATGAACCAGTGAGTGACAAACTCGATATTAAAAATGAAATTTTAAAATTGAAGAAAGAAAAAAATGCAGTCATTCTTTCGCATTTCTATGTGAAACCGGAATTGCAGGATATTGCAGATTTTGTTGGGGACAGCCTGAAGCTTTCCCAGGAAGCTGCCCGCACAAAAGCGGATATTATTGTCTTTGTCGGTGTGCATTTCATGGCCGAAACAGCTAAAATTCTTTCGCCGGATAAAAAAGTACTGCTGCCGGATCTTAATGCCGGTTGTTCACTGGCTGAATCAGCACCTGCAGATAAGTTTGAGGAATTCATTAAAAACTACCCGGATCACATCGTTATCAATTATGTTAACACTACCGCTGCTCTGAAAGCTCTTTCTGATGTGGTTGTTACCAGTACCAATGCAAAAGCCATTGTGGATAGCTTTCCTGAAGACCAAAAAATTGTGTTCGGACCGGATAAAAACCTGGGAAATTACATCAATTCAATTACCGGAAGAAATATGGTTCTCTGGGATGGGGCTTGCCATGTACACGAAGAATTTTCCGTTGAGGAAATAGTGCGCCTTAAAAAAGAACATCCCGAAGCAAAGGTTCTGGCTCATCCGGAATGTGAAAAACCAGTGCTTATTGCTGCTGATCATGTGGGATCTACCTCATCTTTGCTAAAATTTTCACAAAGCGATGATGCTAAAAAATACATTGTTGCTACCGAATCAGGTATCATTCATCAGATGAAAAAAGCCAGTCCGGATAAAGAATTTATTCCGGCACCACCCAAAGATTCTACTTGCGGATGCAGCGATTGCAATTACATGAAACTGAATTCCATGGAAAAATTGTACAACTGCATGAAATATGAATTGCCAGAGGTAACACTGGATGAAACGCTCAGAAAAAAAGCCGAAAAACCCATACGGAAGATGCTTGACATTTCTGACAAACTCGGATTGTAAATCATGAAATTAAAATGGCTGTTTACCCTTGCGTTTATTTGCCTGGGTCTGATATATGCTCATGCGCAGAATCAGACCAGTACTCCGCAACTTTTTTACAGCCTTAAAGCTGGTCCCGGTAAAGTGCTGGAAGCATACAGCCTGATGCCAGAGACAAAGCCATCTGTGTTTACAGCCTTTGAATTTGGTAAAGCTGCTGACGGATCCAGCGAATGGCACAGCTATTTAAATTATCCCGAATACGGATGCGAAATTCTCTACGGAAATCTGAACAATGATTTTCTGGGAAACGTGTATGCCGTTCAGCCATTTCTGCGGTGGAAACTCAGAGAGCATAATAAACCCTTTGAAATTAATTTTTCCGCAGGTCTCGGCTTTGCTTATTTTACAGAAAAATACCACTTTTTTGATAATCCTGAAAACGGCCTGATAGGCAGCCACATTACAAATTACACCAAAGGTGAGATGGAAATGGGCTACCGGTTCAAACACTGGCGCATATTTGCAAGCATTGGAGCATTTCACTTCTCAAACGGACATGTGAAATTGCCCAATATAGGCGCTAATGTTCCGGAAGCAAAAGTGGGTGTTACCTGGTTTAATGTTTCTTCAGATAAATCTGTTTCAAAAAGCAGCATTCAGCATGTTCAGGATTCTACCTGGATTCCTCTTGCTCGTTTAGCTACGGGATTACACGCTTATGGATCTACCATGAAACCTTTTGGTGGCAAATCCTTTCCCGTTTATTCCGCAGGTTTTGCTATGGCGAAAAATGTATCCGCAGCTTACAGGATTTCATTTGGATTGATGGCAGGATATTACAGTGGATACAACGGCTTTTTGCTTTCAGAAATGAAGCTGCCGGAAACAGAAGCGTTTACCAATGCGAGTTATGTAACGGGTTTTTTCGGGCAGGAACTTATGATGGGAAAAATTGCTGTTTATGGTGAATTTGGTATTGATGTTTTCAAACCCTTTATTCGAAATTATGGCGATGTGTTTGACATTGAAACCGGATTTGGTGGCTTTGTGAAATCATACAACAGCAATCGTCTGGGATTAAAATTTTATCTGCACGAAATCAACCAAAGTGGTTTTAATGCAAACATCGGTGTGTTTATCAAAGCCAATTATGCACAGGCCGAGTTTGCTGAATGCGCTCTTGAAATTGTATTCTGATGATAAAGCAGATCGTACATATCGAATCGTGTGGATCAACAAATGCTGAAGTTTTTCGCTATCACGCAAAAATGCAGAATAAAACTCCCTTCGTATTGTATTGTGATACACAATCTAAGGGCAGAGGAATGGGTAAAAATACATGGGACTCACAAAGTAAAAAAAACCTTACATGCAGTATAGTCCAATATCCGGCATTTTTAAGCCCGTACAGGCATTTTTATTTTTCGATGACCGTAGCCCTTTCCATTCATGATACATTGAAAAATATGGGTCTGAATAGTCGCATAAAGTGGCCAAATGATTTGCTTGTAAATAATCAAAAGATATGTGGTATTCTTATCGAATCAGAAATGCAGAATGATAACATCCGCATGATGGTTGCGGGTATCGGAATCAACATAAACCAAACGGATTTTCCTGCTGTGTATCCAAAACCCGTATCTTTAAAGAGTCTTGGTATAAGTCATACAAATCCAAAAGTAGTTCTGAATGCTCTTGTAAGTGCTTTTGATGACAGGTACAGGCAAATTGAATCTGAAAATTACAGCGAAATTAAACAGGCATATCTGAAACGCTTAATTGGTTTTCACGAATGGAAAAGATACGAAACTAACAACGAGGTTTTTAAAGCCCGGATTACAGATGTGCAGGATAATGGCTTTTTATGCCTAAAGCATGCTGACGGGACCCATAGTAAACATGAAATGAAGGAGATAAAAATGATTATCTGAACATTTCAGATTAAAGCGCAGATTTGCCTGTACGGTACCCAATGCAATCAGATGCCGGGTTGAAGATTCCAAACATTTTGTACCTTTACGCTGTAATATGAAGATGACTATGGATATCAACAAGATACGAAAGGATTTTCCGATCCTTGAACAAAAAATATACGGCAAGCCATTGGTATATCTCGATAATGCAGCCACAACCCAAAAACCTGTACAGGTTATGCGGGCAATGGATGAAGCCATGGAACAATACAATGCCAACATCCACCGCGGAGCTCACTTTTTGAGTGAAAAATGCACAACAGTGCATGAAGAAACACGAAAGTATGTTGCCGATTCAATTAATGCTAAGTCATCAAATGAGATTGTTTTTACCAGAGGAACAACGGAATCTGTAAACCTTGTAGCAAATACCTTTGGTCAGGAATTTATTGAAGAAGGCGATGAAATTCTGGTTACAAAAATGGAGCATCATTCAAATTTTGTTCCCTGGCAGATGGTATGCAAACAGAAAAATGCCGCTTTCAAGGTAGTTGACATTGAAGACGATGGAAGTCTGTCCCTGGAAAAGCTTAAAAATGCCATCACCAAAAAAACAAAACTGATCGCCGTCACGATGGTATCAAATGTTTTGGGTACCATAAATCCAGTGAAAGAAATTGTGAACTTAGCGCATCAGCATAATATTCCCGTTTTTGTAGATGCTGCTCAGGCAGTACAACACATGAAAATTGATGTTCAGGAACTTGACTGTGATTTTCTGGCATTTAGTGGCCATAAGCTTTACGGACCAACGGGTGCAGGCGTTTTGTATGGAAAAGAAAAATGGCTTGAAAAATTACCTCCGTATCAGGGTGGGGGAGAGATGATTGAAAGAGTTACCATCGAAGAAACCACCTACAATGAGCTTCCGTTTAAATTTGAGGCTGGTACGCCGAATTACATCGGAAATATTGGTCTCGGTGCAGCCATGTTGTATCTTGAAAATATTGGTATTGACAAAATTGCCGATCATGAAAATGAGGTGTATCAATATGCCATAGATCAACTCAGTTCAATTGATGGTATCCGGTTTATCGGTGAGGCTGAACAAAAAATTTCAGTCATCTCATTTTTGATTGACGGTATCCATCCATATGACCTTGGAACATTGATTGATAAAAAAGGAATCGCGGTAAGAACCGGAAATCATTGTGCCGAACCACTGATGAAACGCTTTGATGTTACTGGCACAATTCGGGCATCAATCGGTTTGTACAATACAAAAGGTGATATAGATGAGTTTATGGCCGGCATGAAGAAGGCTGTAAAAATCCTGAAAGCATCATAATAAACATAACGTTAATCATATTGTTAAAACTCAAGAAAACATCATACTATGAGTATCGAAAAAAAGCAGAAGGACATTATAGAAGAATTTCAGATATTTGATGACTGGATGGATAAGTATGCATATCTGGTGGATCTTGGAAATGAACTGGATAGTTTGAATGCCGATGAAAAATCCGATGAAAATCTGATTAACGGTTGTCAGTCGAATGTATGGATTGCTGCTGAATTGAAGGACGGTAAAATGCATTTTAAAGCCGACAGTGACGCCATCATTACCAAAGGAATTGCTTCACTTTTGCTGAGGGTGTTTGAAAATGAAAAACCAGAGGATATTGTGGATGCCGATTTGCATTTTATTGATGAAATTGGTTTGCATCAGCATTTGTCACCAACCCGCTCAAATGGTTTGCTTGCCATGGTAAAACGCATCAAAGCATACGCGCTGGCATATAAAAGTAAAAATGAATAATTGCTTGAATTATGGATAAACAAAAAATATTAGCCAATGTGGTTAAGGAATTGAAAAAGGTTTTTGATCCTGAAATTCCTGTCAATATTTACGATCTTGGGCTTATTTATGAAATGGATGTGAATGATGAAGGAATTGTTCACATTGAAATGACACTGACTGCGCCTAATTGCCCCATTGCAGATAACATTGTTATGATGACAGAAACCGCTGTAAAGCGTGCAGAGGGTGTAAAGGGTGCAGAAATTGAACTGGTTTTCGATCCGCCATGGGACCAGAGCCGGATGAATGATGAAGCTAAACTCGAATTGGGACTTATATAAATTCGCACAATGAAATCATCAAAACAATGGATTGAGGAAGCCTGGGAAAACAGAGAAATCCTTAAGGAAGGCAATGTAAAACAGGCAATTTTCGACACGATAGAGCAGCTTGATAAAGGTGAAATCCGCGTTGCTGAACCGGATAAATCCTCCGAAACCGGATGGAAAGTAAACGACTGGATAAAAAAGGCGGTTATCATGTATTTTCCGCTACGTCCAATGGAAAAAATTGAGGATGGTGCGTTTGAATATCACGATAAAATTCCGCTTAAAAAAGGATTTAAAGAACAGGGCGTAAGGGTAGTACCGGATGCTATAGCCCGCTACGGAGCATTCCTGAACAAGGGTGTTATCATGATGCCCTCCTATGTGAATATCGGCGCCCGGGTTGGCTCTTACAGTATGGTAGATACATGGGCAACGGTTGGTTCGTGTGCGCAAATCGGAGAACACGTTCACCTGAGCGGTGGTGTTGGAATTGGTGGCGTGCTGGAACCTGTTCAGGCAGCACCTGTAATTATTGAAGATCATGCTTTTATCGGATCCCGCTGCATAGTTGTTGAAGGTGTCCGTGTGGGTAAGGAAGCTGTTCTTGGTGCCAATGTTGTTCTTACTGCCAGTACTAAAATCATCGATGTAACCGGCGATGAACCGAAGGAAATTAAAGGCTATATTCCAGAGCGCTCTGTTGTCATACCCGGATCGTTTACCAAAAAATTCCCGGCAGGAGAGTATCAGGTTTCCTGTGCCTTGATTATCGGCAAACGAAAAGCATCAACCAACAAGAAAACCTCGCTAAATGACGCTTTGAGGGAATACAACGTTTCTGCTTAAAACGTAACAAAATTGGAACGTAATCCAAAAATGTAATAACAAATTGGGAATATAATCCAAAATTGTTATATAATTCAAGGGTTAAAAATAAGCAACCTCTTTGCCTTCAATGGCAGTAAGCAGGTTGTTTGCCAGGCGTGAAGCACCAATTCTGAACAGTTTGTTGTTCAGCCATTCTTCACCTAAAACGTCATCAACAACCGCATAATATGCAAGTGCATCGTTTGGTGTACTTATACCGCCTGCAGGCTTTATACCGGCCTTAAATCCGGTTTCTTCGTAGTGATTTTTAATTGCCTGACACATGACATAAACGGATACCGGATCTGCTGATTTTTTATCTTTTCCGGTTGAGGTTTTAATAAAATCAGCACCCGATTTAAGAGCGAGCATGCTTGCCTGATAAACATCAGTAAGTTTATTCATTAGCCCGGATTCAAGAATAACCTTGAGATGGGATGGCTTTATTGCTTGTTTGATCAAACTGATTTCTGTGCTGCAATGGGTTAAATCGCCTTCAAAGTATTTACCAAGGGAAAGTACAATATCAAGCTCGTCAGCGCCTTTATTGTTGGCTATTTCGCACTCAGCGAGTTTTACTGACATGTATGTCTGACTTGATGGAAAACCTGCAGAAACCGCTGCCACATGAATGTTATCACGTGAAACATTTTCCTTAACAAGTTTTACAAAAGGAGGGTAAATACATATGGCTGCTACATCGGGCATATCAGGATAGTGATTTGGAAAATCATTTACCTTCTTTACCATGCCCTTAATTGTTTCATCATTATCCTGAGTGTTCAGTGACGTCAGGTCAATGAGTGAAAACATCCGTTTTAACAAGCTATTATCTGAAATATCATGCTTATTTACCGCATCATCTATACGCGATTGTATTTCTTTAGTTGTTAAGGTGAAATTGAGGTCTGTCATAGTTTATGTTCTTAATTTTGGGTTGTTTTTATGTCTGTTACTATCACGATTACTTTTCTTATCAATGCTTGCCTTAAGGGCTTTTTCAAGGTCAATTCCGGTTTGATTAGCCAGGGCAATCAAAATCCATAATACATCGCCCATTTCATCCTCCAGGTTTAGTGATGATTCCTTAGATTTTGCAGATTGCTCACCGTATTGCCTTGAAAAAATTCTGGCCAGTTCACCAACTTCCTCAACCAGGATGGTAAAATTGGTTAGCTCATCAAAATAGCGAACGCCTTTTTCATGAATCCATTGGTTAACCATTTGTTGTGCTTCAGTCAGTGTCATAATGCAAAATTTCCAATAAAGATAAACAATTTGTGTGAAAACGATAGGAGTTTAACGCTCAAAAGGCGATTAAGTTTTGTTATGATGCGGGCGCCTGAATCTGTCTTCAGCTTTTAGTGGCAGCTTGCTGAACTCTGCAGCACCAGCGCTTCATCAGGGGCTTCCCGCCTCCACTTTGTTATGGCGGGCAAAGCTTCCAGTCGCCCTGTTCAGCGGTTGCTGTCAGGAACAGCAAGCTGCCAGCTAATCGCTTACGCCAGGGCGCAAAACCCTTGTTCTGTGCAATGAAAGTTATCGACAGGAATAGAATGAATAATCCGGTTTAGCGGTTTGATTCAAATATACGGTCACCTCATTCCTGCTGTTAAAAACCTGGTATTCTTCAATGAACACATAATAATGGCCGGGTTCCAGACCGAGAATAAATTCTCCATCTGTTGCATAAGCGCTGTCGGCAGCTTGAATGTAGTTTCCTGTAAAACCGCTCACAGAATCCTTCGGTATAACATACACTGTGCCATTGTAAGGATGATAAGTCCAGAAACTCTGGTCGAGAGAACAATCCACCTCTCCGTATTCAATATAGCCCTTGATGCCGCTGTCAATATTGTCATCCGTGCAGGCGGTTAAATACGTTAGTGCTGGCAGGAGAAATGGTAATATGAATTTAAAGACTTTCATTATTCTTTATTTTTGGTATCGATGATAATTGTTACCGGACCGTCAGCAACAGATTCAATTTCCATATGGTTTCCAAATGAGCCTTTTTGTACGGGTTTTCCTGTCAAGGTTTCGAGATTATGACAGAAACTTTCATATAATTCATTGGCTAATTGAGGTTTAGCCGCTTTTATAAACGAGGGGCGATTACCTTTTTTGGTTTTTGCATGTAGCGTAAACTGGCTGATAACCAGGCATTCACCTTCAATATCCGATAATGAGAGGTTCATTTTGCCATCATCATCATCAAACACACGAAGGTTATTGATTTTATTACTCAACCATAAGCCATCTTCAGGCGCATCATTTTCACCAACCCCGAGTAAAATAAAATAACCGTTCCCGATTTCGCCGGTTATTTTTCCATTGCTTTCTACCTTTGCTTTTTTGACGCGTTGAATAACTGCTCGCATACTGATTGATGTTTAGAATAATTCTTAATTAAATGGGTTCCACGTGGAACAACTTATACTTCCAGACTCGTTAATTCAAATTTTGATACGTCGAATAATCCCTTATCACCTATCTTGAGTTTTGGAATAACCAACAGAGCCATAAATGCCATTGTCATGAACGGAGCGGTTAATCCGCAGCCAATATCCGTTGATTTTTTGTTCAAAGCCTTATATGCCTCGGCAACAAGCGAAGCATTTTCGTTTGACATTAATCCTGCAACGGGTAAGGGGAGGTGATACATTTCTTCACCGTCAAACAATGCAAGTCCGCCTTTGGATTCAATAAGCCGGTTAACCACTTTTGCCAGACTTTGGTCATCTGAACCAACAGCAACAATGTTATGTGAATCATGTGCAACAGTTGAGGCTATTGCCCCTTTGCTGATACTGAACCCCTGTATAAACCCCAGTGCAGGATCGGAATTTTCAGTATAGCGGTTGATAACTGAAATTTTATTGATTCCACTGAGTGGGTCAGGATGAGGTTTTCCATTTATTTTGGGGAGATTATGTTCAAAGTAATCCGTAAGAAGCGACCCATCAAAAGCCTGAATGATTTTAAAACGGTCTGCATCTGAAACCACTTCGAAATCCAGGGCCGTGTATTGCTTTTTTAACTTAAAATTGTTGATCGGCTCTGTTTCTGAACTATTGAAAAGAACACGTCCATTATCATATTGCAAATCACCATTGATGTACACCGACGTTACATCCATTTCCTCAATGCTGTTAATAAGAATAAAGTCTGCCGGATCGCCTTCCTGCAGTAAACCAACATCAAGATTGTAGTGATGAATAGCGTTGTAAGAAGCGGCCTTGAGAACATCAAACAAATTGTGTCCGAGTTTTATAGCACGGGAAACAATCTTGTTTATGTGTCCATTAAGTAAATCGTCCGGGTGGCAATCATCAGTACATAGCATGCAACGTTCCGGATGTGAATTAAGTAATGAATGTAACGCATCAAAATTCTTGGCTGCACTGCCTTCACGTATCTGAATCAGCATGCCTTTGTTGATTTTCTCAATGGCTTCGTCAAGGCTTGCGCATTCATGATCGGTAGTGATGCCACTTCCAATGTATTTATCTGCCGCATCACCAACAAGCTCAGGTGCGTGTCCGTCAACTGGCTTACCTTTGTCCAATGATGCCTGGATTTTGGTTATGACTTCTGAATCCTCCATGAGAACGCCTGGAAAATTCATCATCTCACCGAGAGCAACAATTTTATCCTGGTTAAGGAGTGATTTTATGTCTGCTGAGTCTAAGGTGTGACCACTGGATTCAAAGGCTGTTGCCGGAACACAACTCGGAGCATTGAAATGCAGTTTCAACGGTGATTTTTCAGCATCATCAATCATATATTGTACACCCTCAATCCCACATACATTGGCAATTTCATGCGGATCAGATACCGTTGCTACGGTTCCGTGCTGAACTGCCAATCTGGAAAATTCCGATGGGTTTAACATGGAACTTTCAATGTGCACATGAGAATCCACGAAGCCCGGCATGATGTAATGATCCTGCTCCTCTCTGATTTTCACCTTTTTGATGATTTTACCATCATCTACGGTGATAGCAGCGTTATAAATTCGCCGTTCAATGATGTCAATGAGTTTGCCTTTGATTATTTTCATAGTGTGTATTGTTTCACGTGGAACATTTAAAGTTATCGTCCAATATGAACAAGCAAAACGCTTATGTCAGAGGGTGAAACCCCACTTATTCTGGATGCCTGTCCAATCGTTTTAGGTTGTATCTTATTCAGTTTTTGTCGTGCCTCTGTGGATAATGAATGCAGGTTTTCGTAATTCAGGTTTTTTAATTCGATGTTTTCAAGCCGGCGCATTTTATCCGCCATGAGCTTTTCCCGTTCAATATAACCCTGGTACTTTAGTTGAATTTCAGCGGCCTGGCGTATCTCTGATGGAATATCGTAAGAGGCAATACGATTTTTAAGTTGAGGAATGACCTCTTCCATATCTTTAAGATGAACCTGAGGCCTTGCTATTAAATTTTGTAATTTAACCTTTTGCTTTAACGGACTTGTTCCAAGTGACTGAAGTTTATCATTTAAGTAATCCGGCTTACATGAAAAATGCTTTGTGAAACCTATTAGGTCATCACGGTGTTGGATTTTTCTTTCCAGTCGTTTCATACGATCACTGCGGGCAAGACCGATGTTGTGTGAAAGCTCTGTTAAACGTATGTCTGCATTGTCCTGGCGCAGCAAAATACGGAATTCTGCCCGTGAGGTGAACATGCGGTAAGGTTCATCAACCCCTTTTGTGATTAAATCATCAATTAACACACCAATATATGCCTGATCACGTCCGAGTATGAAAGGCGATTGATTCTGCAGCTTTCTGTGTGCATTAATACCTGCCATCAAACCCTGTGCTCCTGCCTCTTCATAGCCGGTGGTTCCGTTAATCTGACCTGCAAAATACAAATTCAAAACTGCTTTGGTTTCCAGACTTGCATGCAGTTGAGTCGGATGAAAGAAATCGTATTCAATGGCATAACCCGGCCGGAAAATACGGACATTTTCAAAACCCCTGATGCGTTTTAAGGCATTTAATTGTGTGTCCCAGGGCAGGGAAGAGGAAAACCCATTCAGGTAATATTCAATTGTATTTACACCTTCAGGTTCTAAAAAAAGTTGATGCCTGTTTTTATCCGGAAAGGTCTGTAGCTTGGTTTCAATACTTGGGCAGTAGCGTGGTCCGATGCTTTGGATGGTACCATCATACAACGGACTTTCCTCCATGCCGTCGTACAGCGCATTATGTACATTATCGCTGGTCTCGCAAATGTAGCAGGAGCGCTGTTTCAGGTCCGGATATTCTTGTCCGGAATGCAGAAATGAAAAATACTGTATGTCATCATCTCCCTTTTGTTCAGTTAGCTGAGAAAAATCCACTGTGCGCCCGTCAATGCGCATGGGTGTACCGGTTTTCATACGATCCCATGTAAACCCAAGCGCTGATAACTGTTCTGTGATTCCACGGGCAGGCTGATCTGCAGCCCGGCCCCCGGCCTCTTTATGCTGACCAATGTGCATCAATCCGTTAAGGAATGTACCAGTGGTGAGAATGACACTTTTACCGTAAATTGATACATCCAGTGAGGTCTTGACACCGGCAACACGATCATTTTCTATCAATAGCGAAGTGACATTTCCCTGCCAGAAATTCACGTTTGGCAGAGACTCAAGAACTTCACGCCAGGTTTTGCTGTATATCATTCTGTCGCATTGGGCGCGTGGAGACCACATGGCCGGTCCCTTGCTGCGGTTCAGCATGCGAAACTGTATCATGGATTTATCGGTGATGATGCCGCTGTATCCACCCAGAGCATCCAGCTCTTTCACAATCTGACCTTTGGCTACACCACCCATGGCAGGATTACAGGACATTTGTGCTATTTTATCCATATCAATGGTGATGAGCAATACCGAACTTCCCAGATTGGCAGCTGCAGCCGCAGCTTCACAGCCGGCATGGCCGCCGCCAACAACAATAACATCATATTTTGGTAACAAATTCATTGTGTATATTTACCTGCAAAGTTAATGCTTTCACGGAATCAGAGATAAAAAACCAAAAAACAGATAAATTTTTAACGAAAATCCCGGGATATAAGTATTCATGTTGATATTTGTCCGGTTTTCCCAAATTATTTTCTTGCATTACCAATACAAACCAATCACAAGTACATCATCTGTTTGGGGAGCGTTGGCCTTGTGCGCCATAAACGCCCTTTCAAGTTCGGATTTTGCTTCCTGAGCTGTCCTTTTGTCCCAAACCGGAAGGTTTTTAAATTGCTTAAATTTCAATGGTTTACCTGTGGATTCTGAAAGTTGATCATAGTACCCGTCTGAGGTAAAAATCAAACAATCTCCGGCCTGACATGTCAGTTTTGTCTGATGAATTTCATCCGAAAATGATGAAGGTTTGATGATTTCTTTGTTGCCGTTTTTAATGTGTATCAGTTTTTGTTTACTCACAGCCAGATCCGCATTTCCATCCTTGTCAAGGCATAATACGCTGGCGGTAAAACCATCATCAAAATGATTGAGTCGGGCTGAGGTTTCATTCCAGCGTTCGATGGTAGCCTGTAAAACATCACCTGCATTTTTTTCCGAGCGGATTTCTTCATCAAACAGGTGTATGGCACGCTGGGAAATAAACCCACC